>NZ_JBJURL010000011.1:0-82794 GCF_046097905.1 Pseudarthrobacter sp. NKDBFgelt
GGCAGCCGGACGCCGTACTGCGGCCGGCCGTCCGGCAGGTCCGGGTACCGTACGGCCCGGGCCGGGGCGGGCTGCTCCTGCTGCGGGGCAGCAGCCGGGCTCTGGTCCTCCTGGACAGGATGTGCCTGGGCGGAGGACCCGGAAGACTGCTGGCCGTAAGGATCGTTCCAGCCCGAGGGACGGGCCGGACCCTGGCCGGGCTGGTTCTGCTGGTAGGGCTGGCTCTGGTAGTCGCGCTGGGTGTAGGGGCCACCGCCGGCGGCCGCATCCGAGCGGGTCATCGGCAGCTGCTGGAGCAGGCGCCGTGCCTCGTGGGCGGCCTCCGGCGACACCACGACGTCGTAGCTGGTGGCCACCACCTGGTTGGTGGAGGTGAAGTCGCGCTTGCCGCGCTGCATGGCGTAGGTGACGATGCCGAAGAGCATGAAGAACGCTGCGCCCATCAGCACCGAGGTAAGAATGGAGAAGTACCCTGGCGACGGTGCGAAGAAGGACAGCATGACACCCACGAACAGGCCGAACCACATGCCGCTCAGCGCTCCGGAGAGCGCCACCCTGGGGTAGCTCAGGCGGCCGGTCACCCGCTCCACCATCTTCAGCTCGTTGCCTACGATGGACACCATGTGGACGGGGAACTGCTGGTCCGCAAGGTAGTCCACGGCCTTCTGGGCATCCAGGTAGGACGTGTAGGAACCCACGGTATCGCCGGTGGGAACGGCCCGGGCTTCATCCATCCCGCCGGGCCCGCCGGCCTTGGGAGCACCAAATATGTTTGCCATACCCCCATTCTTGCCCATGAGCATGTGTGCTGCCTGTAAATTCAGCTAAAAGAGAGCAGACTCGGTAGCCTGTAGGAGTGAGCACAACTCCTACCCGCGTCTTCGTGGCGCGCCTTTTGGGCCTCGACGTCTTCGACCCGCTGGGCGACCGGCTGGGCCGGCTGCGCGATGTTGTTGTGCTGTCCCGGGGAACGCAGGGCGCACCGCACGTGGTGGGTATCGTCGTCGAAGTCCCCGGCAAGAAGCGCGTCTTCGTGCCCATGACGCGCATTACCTCCATCGACCAGACCCAGATCATCTGCACCGGGCTGGTGAACCTGCGCCGCTTCGAGCAGCGCGGCGCCGAAACACTGGTTGTGGCCGAGATGTTCGACCGCCGTGTCACCCTGCGGGACGGCAGCGGCGACGCCACCATCGAGGACATCGCCATGGACCAGCACCGCTCCCGCGACTGGTTCGTCAGCAAGCTCTTTGTCCGGCGCGGCCATTCCCTCTCCCCGCTCAGCCGGCTCCGCCGCAACGAAACCCTGATCATCGACTGGGCCGACGCCCTCCAGGGTCCGCGCACGGAGCCGCAGGCCGCCACCCAGTTCGTGGCCAACCATGAGGACCTCAAACCAGCAGACTTCGCAGAAGCACTGCAGGAGATGAGTGACAAACGCCGTTTCGAGGTGGCCAGCGAGCTGCAGGACGAGCGGCTGGCCGACGTCCTCCAGGAGCTCCCGGAGGACGACCAGGTGGAGATCCTCTCCGCCCTTGACGTGCAGCGCGCAGCCGACGTGCTGGAGGAAATGGATCCCGACGACGCCGCCGACCTCCTCGGCGAGCTGCCCTCCGCCCAGGCGGAGGAGCTGCTTCAGCTGATGGAGCCGGAGGGCGCAGAGGATGTCCGGCGCCTGCTGGAGTACGACGAGGACACCGCCGGGGGTCTCATGACCCCGGTGCCGGTGATCCTTCCTCCCGAGGCCACGGTTGCCGAGGCCCTGGCCCACGTGCGCAGGGAGGAACTGTCCCCGGCGCTTGCCTCCTCCATCTTCATCGCCAGGCCGCCGCTGGAAACGCCCACCGGCCGTTTCCTGGGTGTTGTCCACATCCAGCAGCTGCTCCGGTTCCCGCCGTTCGAGCCGCTCGGCAACCTGGTGGACAAGAACCTGGAACCCCTGTCGGACCAGGCACACATCAGCGAAGTGGCGCGGACGCTGGCTACCTACAATTTGAACTCCCTCCCCGTGGTCAATGACGCCGGCCGGCTTGTGGGGGCGGTGACTGTTGATGACGTTTTGGATCATCTGTTGCCGGATGATTGGCGCGCCCATGATGGCGAAGCCCCGATAAGAAGGCTTGGTGGCCGTATTGGCTGAGAGCAGCGCACCAAAAAATCCGAACCAGCGGACTCCCGCCAGGAAGACGGCGGACAAGGGCAGCCTGGACACGCCCCTGAGCGGCCGCCAGCGGATTCTGCCCAAGTTCTCGCCGGATCCCGATGCCTTCGGCCACGCCACGGAGGGCTTTGCGCGGTTCATGGGCACGCCGCAGTTCCTGGTCTACATGACGGTCTTCGTGGTCATCTGGCTGGCGTGGAATACTTGGGCACCGCTCGAGTGGCAGTTCGATTCCCGCGCGCTCGGTTTCACCCTGCTGACGCTGATGCTGTCCCTGCAGGCCTCCTACGCCGCGCCGCTGCTGCTGCTGGCCCAGAACCGGCAGGACGACCGCGACCGCGTGTCGCTCCAGCAGGACCGCCAGCGCGCCGAGCGCAACCTGTCCGACACTGAGTACCTCACGCGGGAACTCGCCTCCCTGCGGATTGCGCTGCGCGAGGTTGCCACACGTGACTACGTCCGTGCCGAGCTCCGTTCGCTGCTTGAGGACATGCTGGAGGCCCAGGAGGAGCTCCGGACCCATGATCCCTCCGGCCAGGGGCAGCATGAATCCCCCCGCGACAAGGTCAAGGAAAAACTCAAGGAACAGCGCGACCGGCAACGGAACCCCCGCACCCAGCAGATCCCCCGGGTCAAGCCCGGCCATTCCACCCAGGACCGTTAATGAGCGAACCCATTGCCAACACTGCGTTGGCTGAGGCAGTCAACGCTGCCCTGGCCACGGTCATCGACCCCGAGCTCCGCCGCCCCATCACCGAACTGGGCATGGTGGAGTCTGTCGCCGTGGACGACGCCGGCCGGGCCAGCCTGGTTGTCCTGCTCACCATCTCCGGCTGCCCCCTGCGGGAGACCATTACGGCAGATGCCACGAACGCGCTGCTGGCAGTTCCAGGAGTGGCCGCCGTCGACGTTGAACTCAAGGTGATGACCCAGGAACAGCGCGATGCCCTCAAGGAGCTGCTCCGCGGCCAAGGAGGCCAGCGCGGCATCCCCTTCAACGAGCCAGGTTCCCTCACCAGGGTCTACGCGGTGGCAAGCGGCAAGGGTGGGGTCGGGAAGTCCTCGGTGACCGTCAACCTGGCCTGTGCCCTTGCAGCGCAGGGCCTGCGCGTCGGCATCGTGGACGCGGACGTCTACGGCTTCTCCGTCCCGGGACTGATGGGCATCACGCAGCAGCCCACGCGGGTGGACGACATGATCCTGCCCCCGGTCGCCTACGGGGTGAAGGTGATCTCCATCGGGATGTTCGTCAGCGGAAACCAGCCTGTGGCCTGGCGCGGACCCATGCTGCACCGCGCCCTCGAACAGTTCCTTACCGACGTCTATTTTGGCGACCTGGATGCCCTGTTCCTCGACCTGCCGCCCGGCACCGGTGACATCGCGATCTCCGTGGCCCAGCTGCTTCCGAAGGCGGAAATCCTGGTGGTCACTACGCCGCAGGCTGCTGCCGCGGACGTCGCCGAGCGCGCGGGAGCCATCGCCACGCAAACGGGCCAGAAGGTGGCGGGCGTCATCGAGAACATGTCCTACCTGGAAATGCCCGACGGCGGCAGGATGGAATTGTTCGGCAGCGGCGGCGGGCAGGTCCTCGCCGAGCGGCTGACGGCAACGGTGGGGGCAGAGGTGCCGCTCCTGGGCCAGATTCCGCTGGACATCCAGCTGCGTGAAGGCGGGGACACCGGCGTGCCTATCGTCCTCGGCCAGGCCGGCACACCGGCCGCGGCGGCGCTGTCAGGTATCGCCGGACAACTGGCGGCAAGACCCCGTGGACTGGCCGGGATGAAACTGGGCCTTCAGCCGCGCTGAGCCGGCGGCAGCCGGGAAGGGTGCAGAAAGAGCAACGGTCGGGGAGCTGCTGTGCGCGCAGCCGCTGCTAGGTGGCTTCGGTGTCGAAAGGTGCAGCCTCGCCCGGCGGCAGTGACTGGAGCACCCGTTCCGGCCGCCTCGGCGCGGCATCCGCTGCCACGGCGGCGGCCCCGGATACTGCCGCCACAGCGGCCGGCGCGCCGGCGCTGACGGGTTTGGAGTCGTCGTCGAGGAGCGCCTCTTTGATGATGCGGCGGGGGTCGTACTGCCGGGGGTCGTATTTCTTCCAGTCGACATCATCGATGTCGATGCCGACTTCTTCCTTGATCTGCTCGCGGGCACCGGACGCCATGCGCCGGACTTCCTTGACCAGGTTCGCAAGCTTCTGGGTGTATTCGGGCAGCCGCTGGGGGCCGATCACCAGAACGCCAATGATCAGCAGAAGAAAGAACTCCGGGCCGTTGATTCCAAACACTTTAGGAAGATTACCCTCTCCGGGCTGCCAGTGACGATTTCAACCCGGGGCCCGGGAGAACTGCCTGCGCTAGGGGACGAAAAAGGCCACGATCCGGTTGGCCCCGCGCTGCAGCCGCGTCGTGAGCGGTTCCCCGCCCGCTTCGGCAGAAGGCGGGATTCCGGCGGCAACGCCTTCTTCAGCCCTGGTGCCCATGCGCTGCAGGATGGGAACGGCGTCATCGGCCCGTTCCGCCGGCAGGTCGGACTCGTAAGTAAAGCTGTGCCCTGGCGTCAGGTAGGTTGCCGACCACGGCGAAGACTGCCACACGCGCAGGTTGTTCCCGGCCGCACCGGCTTCCCCGTCCGCAGCACCCTTCTGTCCGCCGGTATCCTGACCGTCACCGACCGGTTTGGGGAGCCGCTGTTCAGTCACAGTGGCGTAATGGGCCCCGTCCGTCAGCCTCAGCTCAACCGCCGGCTGCCCGTTGAGCACCGTGGCCTTTGCCGATTCAAGGTGGAAGCCCATCGCTTCAAGTTCCGGGCAGGCCCAGCCTTCGGAACGCAGCCGGGTGAGCTGTTCAGCGTTCAGCAGCCTGCCGTCCGCCGGCGTCTGGGATGACACCGGCGAGAAGGCGGCGGGGTTTCCGGTGGCATCCCCGGGCAGGGGGTCCCCTGCAGCCGCAAAGGCACCTGCAGCCAGGACCGCCGCAGCGGCCGTGCTGCCCCCGGCGGCCAGCGCCAGGACCCGGACAGCCGTGCGCGGCGATGCGGGCCGCTGGGCGGGACGGTGCGGGACGGCAGCCAGTTCCTGCGTCCGTGCCAGCAGACGGGCCGTCAGGTCATCGCTGGCGGGAGGGATGGGGGCATCGCGGAGCCGCTCCAAATACTGGCGTTCCCGCCGCAACGCTGCAGAGCATTCGTGGCAGGACTGGAGATGGCTGCGCGTGCGCTGGTGCCTGCGTCCGAATGAAGTCCGGGACCTCATGCGCCGTTCAGAGGATACCGGCGATACGCGGCATGGACAGTTTGCGGCGCGACTGCTGGGGACGCGGATCCCGGTGTGCCAGCTTCTCCCGAAGCATGGTCCGTCCGCGGTGGATCCGGGAGCGGACAGTGCCCAGCTTGACGCCGAGCGCTTCCGCCACTTCGTCGTAGGACAGGCCTTCGAGGTCGCAGAGGACGACGGCGGCGCGGAAGTCCGGCGGTAGTTCCTCCAGCGCAGCCTGGACATCCACGTCGAGGTTGTTGAGCTCGAAGCTCTGTTCCGGACCCGGTTCACGTCCGGGAAGCCGGGATTCGGCATCCTCGGCGAGGGCATCGAACCTGATCCGGGTTTTCCGCCGTGCCTGGTCCAGGAAGAGGTTGGTGGTGATCCGGTGCAGCCAGCCGTCCAGCGTGCCCGGCTTGAAGTTCTCCAGCGAGCGGAAGACGCGGACAAACACCTCCTGGGTGAGGTCCTCGGCGTCGTACTTGTTGCCCGTCAGGCGGTAGGCCAGCCGGTAAACCTTCGCCGAGTGGTTGGTGACCACTTCTTCCCAGGTGGGACGCACCCACTCAGCCTCAGGATGGTTTGTTGCAGGGACAGGTGCCACAATTGAAGATGACATCGTCCACTCCCCTCGTGGAATACTAACGCCCGGATACTGTTGACATCTCTGATTCGGCGCCGGTCACCTTTTGGATGAGCGGATATTAATCATTTCAAACTTGTCTGGGAATTTCCTGATTGTGGAAAAGTTCAGCCATAGGCGCAACCGCCTGCCTCCCCTGCCGTTGCCATCGGACACAGTAGGCTGTAGAGGACATTCCCTGCCGCCCAGAAAGCGAAACCCATGAGCGCCGACAAGTCCACCAGCTGGTCCTATGCAGAAGATCTTCCTGCTGAGGATGAGGTCATGCTTCGGGCCAGGGAGCGCTCCTTCGAGCTCGGTGTGACGCCCATTGGCCCGGGAGTGGGAGCAGTCCTCACCGTGCTGGCTGCCGCGTCCAAGGCCCAGACCGCCGTCGAGATCGGGACCGGGGCTGGAGTGTCAGGTGTGTGCCTGCTCCGCGGCCTTGGCCCACAGTCCGTGCTCACCACCATTGACGTGGATGTAGAACACCTTCGGGCGGCGCGGGAGGCATTCTCCGAGGCGGGCAGCCCGGCCAACCGCACCAGGACCATTTCCGGGCGGGCGGGCGACGTCCTCCCCCGGCTGACGGACCGCGCCTACGACCTCGTCTTCATTGACGCCGACAAGCCCGGACTTCCCGGATATGTGGAACAGGCAATCCGGCTCCTGAAGCCCGCAGGGCTGCTGATCGTGAATGACGCGCTGGACAAGGACAAGGTGGCCAACCCGGCAAGCCGCGAAGCCACCACCGTGGTCCTGCGCCAGGTGGGCAAGGCCATACGCGACGACGACAGGCTTGCTTCAGCCATGCTTCCCACCGGCGATGGCCTGCTGGTGGCCGTGAAGAAGTAGCGATTCGAAAAAGGCAGGGCCCGCAGCCTGGTGGCTGCGGGCCCTGCCTTGTCACGATTATTCGGTAACGCCGACCAGGCATTCCTTGAGGTTGGCTGCCTCAGCAGCGTTCAGCTCGACCACCAGTCGCCCGCCGCCTTCGAGCGGGACGCGCATGATCAGGCTGCGGCCCTCCTTGGTGACTTCCATTGGGCCGTCGCCGGTGCGTGGTTTCATAGCCGCCATGAGGAATTCCCCTCCATTTAGTCCCAGGACTGATCAGCCCGGGCGGGCTGTGTCCGCATGTAGATCAAGCTGCCACGGCGGAGTGGTTGGACACCGCCCGGGCTGCGCGTATTCTGAATGCTTTTTGTCCTTGCTTACTTACTATTATCGCGGAATTACCCGCACGTAGCTAATCGATGGACATTTCCGGCGTCGTGGTATTTCAGCCCTGACCTGCGCGAAAGCCCCAAAGGCTAGGGTGGATAATCCCCACCGCCGGGCAATTGCGCCCACGCCCACAGCCACACGATCCAGACGATCTGCAGCAGCAGGAACATGAGGACCACCGTCCCCCGGTAAGCCCGCGACCTGGAAACCAGGGCAGCTCCCAGTGCCAGCGGAAACAGCGGCAGCAGCATGCGGAAAGTACTGGTCTGCGGGTGCAGGAACACCACCAGGTACCCCATGTAGCAGGCACACCACAGGCGGAGTTCGACGCCGATCTGCCGTACGGGGGGAAGGAAAAGCATGGCGGCGAAGAGTGCCACGAAAATGAAGGGCGCCAGCACCCCCAGTACCGGTCCGAAAAGGTTGATGCCCGTGTCGAACCAGGGCTTGAACGGCACCAGGTCGTGGCCGCGCCAGGCTGTTTCGGTTCTTGTGTAGGCCTGGATGTCTCCGGTGGCCGCCCACGCCGCCGCGGGCCAGGCGAGCGCCATCGCGCCTCCGACGCAGGTCAGGACAGCAAGGGCCGCGAGGTCACGGGCTGAATGGGCTCCTTCCCGCGTCCCGGCATCCGATATGACGGCACCGAATGCGGCATTACCGAACCGACCTTTGCCGAAGCGCACCCAGAGACGGTGCAGGAGAAGCAGCCCCAGCATGGCCGCAAAGGGAACGCCTACCGGACGGGACAGGCACAGGAGCACCACCACCGGAACGGCCCAGAGGTACTGTTTCCGGACCACCAGCAGCAACGCTGCCGCGAGGAGCAGCAAGGACAGCGGTTCAGCATACGGCACCTGCAGGACGGCAGCCACAGGGAAGGTAGCGAAGAAAACCACGCCCCAAAGCGCCGGTGCGTGGGAAGCCTTGTGCCGGAACAGGACGTAGACAACCAGCGCCGCTCCCCAGCCCGCAAGCATGGCGATGAGGGTCAGGGCCGCCGTGGGGGCCATGCCGGTGAGGCCGCTGAGTCCTCCGGCCAACGCTGGAAACAAGGGATAGAAGGCCCACGTGTTTTCCTGGACATTGCCTGCCGCATCAGTCGGCAGCACGGAGGGGTAGCCCCCGGCAATCACCTGGGCGTACCAGCGCGCGTCCCAGATGTTGATGAAATTCCAGTAATCAGGCTTTGCCGGAAACCAGGGATTGGGACCCTGGTGGAGGGCAGCGGCCATGAAAATGCAGGCGCTGACAAGGCGGGCAGCCATATAGACGGCGGTGGCCTGCAGCCACCACGGCCAGCCCCGAAGAGCCGTTCCCGCCCGCCCGGCCACCCCTTGAAGCGACGGGAGCAGGCCTGGGCGGCGACGAGCCACTGTGCTCACAGCGTGTTCTTTCCAGCGGACGCGGTCCCGCCGGGTTCAGCAGTGCCGGCTTCCCGCAGGGCCCGCAGCTCAGCCCGCAAGGCGTCAATCTCCTCCTGTTTGGAGGCGAACTGGTCCCGCAGCTCATCCAAAACCTGGTCCACCTGGTCCATCCTGTAGCCACGGAGGCCAAGGGAGAAGCGCACACGGTCCACATCCTCCGGCGCGGCCTGGGCGGGCAGCAGGACAGGGGGAAGGTTGGCAGGCGGCTGCTCGAAGCCGCCGTCGAGCAGGACAGGCAACGGACCATTGCCTGTCCTGCCGGAACGCAGGCCAAGGCCCACCCAGAAAACCGCCCCGACCAGCCCTATGGCCAGGAAAACCAGAAAGAAACTCACCATTCCATCGTGCCAGACCGGGTGGCTGCTGCCAGTCCGGACACCCGCGCGGGACCGGTTACTCCGGCCGCTGCTCTCCCTTGAAGGAGGGAGTAACGGCCCCGTGGAGCACGCGGTCCACGGCCTCGGCGGGATCGTCAACCACCTGGATCAGGTCCAGGTCCTTCTCGGAGACCATGCCCTCAGCCACGAGGGTGCCCCTGATCCACTCGATCATGGGACCCCAGAAGTCAACGCCGAGGAGGACGATCGGGAACGATGTCACCTTCCGCGTCTGGACCAGCACCATGGCCTCGAACAGCTCGTCGAGTGTTCCCAGCCCGCCGGGCAGGACGATGAAACCCTGGGCGTATTTGACGAACATGGTTTTGCGGGCGAAAAAGTACCGGAAGTTGATGCCCAGGTCCACCCACTGGTTCAGGCCCTGCTCGAACGGCAGCTCGATCCCCAGGCCCACGGACACGCCGTTGCCTTCCACGGTGCCGCGGTTGGCAGCCTCCATGGATCCGGGACCGCCGCCGGTGATGACGGCAACACCGGCCTCCGCCAGTTTCCGCCCCACCTCCACGCCCATCTCGTAGTAGGGGCTGCCGGGCTTGGTGCGTGCTGAACCGAAGACGCTCACGGCCTTGCCGATGTCCGCCAGGGCACCAAACCCTTCCACGAACTCGCTCTGGATGCGCAGGACCCGCCAGGGATCTGTGTGGACGAACTGCCCGGGGCCCTTGGTGTCGAGCAGATGCTGGTCCGACATCTCCACGGCCGCCTGTTTGCGGCGCAGCTCAAGGGGCCCCTTGCGGCGTGGCTGGGAATTTCTTGCCGGATCTGCACTGATGCTCATTCCCCTAGGCTAACCTGCCGGCGGGAGGTATCTCTTGAATCACGATCCGCAGGAACATGGGGTGATTCGCGTCATAAGCCGGTGTTGTTCGCTAGATTCTTCCTATGACTACTCATGTGCCCGGCGATGCCCTCGTCTCCCTGAACGCCGTAAACAAGCATTACGGCCAGCTGCACGTACTGAAAGACATCAACCTCCAGGTCCGCAAGGGCGAGGTTGTTGTGGTCATCGGACCTTCAGGCTCCGGTAAGTCCACCCTTTGCCGCGCCATCAACCGCCTGGAAACCATCGAGGGCGGGACCATCAGCATCGATGGAAAGGTCCTCCCCGAGGAAGGCAAGGAGCTGGCGCAGCTGCGTGCCGACGTCGGAATGGTCTTCCAGTCGTTCAACCTCTTCGCCCACAAAACCATCCTCGAAAACGTGACCCTCGGGCCCATCAAGGTCAAGAACGTCCCGAAGGCAACCGCGGACAAGGACGCAATGGCGCTCCTCGAACGCGTTGGCGTGGGGCACCAGGCCCCAAAGCTTCCGGCACAGCTGTCCGGCGGCCAGCAGCAGCGCGTCGCGATCGCCCGGGCGCTGGCCATGAAGCCCAAGGTCATGCTCTTTGACGAGCCCACCTCGGCGCTCGACCCGGAAATGATCAATGAGGTCCTGGACGTCATGATCCAGCTGGCCAAGGAGGGCATGACCATGATCGTGGTCACCCACGAGATGGGCTTCGCCCGCAAGGCTGCGGACCGCGTCGTCTTCATGGCGGACGGCCAGATCGTTGAGGACGCCACCCCGGAGGAGTTCTTCACCAATCCGAAGAGCGACCGCGCCAAGGACTTCCTGTCCAAGCTCCTCACCCACTGATCCACCCGGACAAACATCCAAGTTCGCACCCAGGCCGTGACCCACGGCCGCAATGAAAGGAATGTCATGAAGGCATTTATGACCCGGCGGAAGTCATTCTTCGTGGCGGCTACCGCCGCCCTCGCCCTGTCCCTGAGCGCCTGCGGCGGAGGCGGCACCGATGCCGGAGGCGATCCCTCGGTTGCTGCAGAGCCCACCTTCGCTGCCGGCACCACCATGGAAAAGCTCGCCTCGGCCGGCACCATCAAGATCGGCACCAAGTACGACCAGCCCCTCTTCGGCCAGGTGGGCCTGGACGGCAAGCCCATCGGCTTCGACGTGGAGATCGGCAAGCTCATCGCGGCCAAGCTGGGCATCCCGGCTGACAAGATCGAATGGTCCGAGACCGTTTCCGCCAACCGCGAGCCGTTCATCGAACAGGGCAAGGTCGACCTGGTCATCGCCACCTACACCATCAACGACAAGCGCAAGCAGGTTGTCAGCTTCGCAGGGCCGTACTACGAGGCCGGCCAGGCGCTGATGGTCAATGCGGACAATGACACCATCAAGACCCCCGAGGACGTCCGCGGCAAGAAGGTCTGCTCAGTAACCGGCTCCACCCCCGCAGCCACCATCGTGGACCAGTACGGAGCGGAACTCGTTCCGGCTGCAACCTACTCCGCCTGCCTTGAGCCGCTGCGCAACAAGCAGGTAGAGGCCGTCACCACGGACAACGTGATCCTGGCCGGCTTCGTGGACAAGGAACCGGAAGCCTTCAAGCTCGCCTCCGATGAGACCTTCACCAAGGAGCCCTACGGCATCGGCCTGAAGAAGGACGACACCGAGTTCCGCAACTGGATCAACGACCAGCTGGAATCCTTCGAAGAGGACGGGTCGTACAAGAAGGCATGGGAAGACACTGCGGGCTCCGTCATCAAGACTGCCCCCGAGCTGCCCGAGATTGACCGTTACTAAGTAACCCCAGTGGTTGCCGGGGCTGCTCCGCGGCCCCGGCAACCGCCGTCTCCGCTTCCGTCCACGCCCACATCCAAAGGATCCTATGGACGTCATTCTTGAGAACCTTCCCCTCTACTGGAACGGTTTTCTTCGCACGCTTTTCCTCTCCGCCGTTTCCGGCGTCATCGCACTGGTACTCGGCACCCTCCTCGCGGCAGCCAGGGTTTCCCCCGTGGCAGCGCTCCGCGGATTCAGCACGGTTTACGTGGAGGTCCTCCGGAACACTCCCCTGACCATTGCCTTCTTCTTCGCGGCGATTGTCCTTCCCCGGCTCGGAGTGAAGTTCGAGCAGTTCGAAATTGCCGCCATCATTGCACTCAGCACCTACACCGCAGCGTTCATCGCCGAAGCTGTCCGCTCCGGTGTCAACAGCGTCCCGGTGGGCCAGGCCGAAGCGGCCCGCAGCATTGGCATGAACTTCGGGCAAGTCCTGAACCTCATCATCCTGCCGCAGGCCCTGCGGACGGTGGTCCCGCCGCTCATCAACATCCTGATCGCCCTGGTCAAGAACTCCTCGGTGGCCGGCGCATTCTTCGTCCTGGAGCTGTTCGGCTACGGCCGGCAGCTGGCAAACGCCAACGGTGACGCCGTCATCCCCGTCCTGCTGGGCGTTGCATTCTTCTATCTGCTCCTCACCGTTCCGCTGGGCATCCTGGCCAGCACGGTGGAACGAAAGGTGGCGATTGCCCGATGAGCTCAGTCCTCTACGACGTGCCAGGCCCCAAAGCCCGGCGCATCTCCCTGATCGGATCCATCGTGGGTTCGCTGCTGATCCTGGGCCTGCTGGCCTGGATCATCATGACGTTCGCGCAGCAGGGCATCTTTGAAGGGCGCCGCTGGCAGATCTTCACCCGGGCCGATGTGTGGATGCTCCTGGGCAATGGCCTGGGCGCAACCCTCAGCGCTGCAGCCCTCGCGGCTGTCATCGCCTTCCCCCTGGGTCTGCTGCTCTGCCTGCTGCGCATCTCGGATGCAGCCTTCATCCGGATCCCCACCCGGGTGGTGCTGGAATTCCTCCGCGGCATGCCGGTTGTCCTGATGATGCTGTTCGTCCTGCTGGGCTTTGGCACGTCGCCCTTCATTGCTGTTGTTACCGGCCTGGTGCTGTACAACTCGGCAGTGTTTGCCGAAATCATCCGTGCCGGTATCCAGTCGCTGCCCAAGGGGCAGCGCGAGGCCGGGCTTGCCATCGGCCTCACCAGCTTCAAGTCACGCATGCTGATCGAGCTTCCGCAGGCGGTCCGGCGCATGATGCCGTCCCTGGTGGCGCAGATGGTGGTGCTCCTCAAGGACACCTCGCTCGGCTACATCGTGGCGTACGGCGAGCTCCTTCGCGCCGTGCAGGTCATGGCAGACTTCCTGGGAACGCAGTTCCTGTTCCCGATCTTCTTCGTGGCGGCAGCCATCTACATCGCCATCAACATCCTCGTTTCGAGGATCGCGGTGTGGATCGAGAGGCGCGGATCCAAGAAGGCAGCCGGCGGTGTGGCCAAGGCCGAACCCGAAGCTGCCGAAGCACCCGTTCCCTGATAGTCCTCCCTAAATGACGATGGCCCGGACCAACTGGTCCGGGCCGTCGTTCTTAAGTTCAGGTTGCCAACCACTTCCGCAGCGCCGCCAGGCACGTGCGGATGGCGTCTGCGTGCACGTGTTCGTTGTCCTTGTGTGCCAGCAAGGGATCACCCGGACCGAAGTTCACCGCCGGGATGCCCAGTTCGCTGAAACGGGCGACGTCGGTCCAGCCGTATTTGGGCTTCGGCTCGGCTCCCACGGCGGAAACGAAGGACGCGGCGGCCGGATGGTGCAGACCGGGCCGGGCGCCGGCGGCAGCATCGGTGCGGACAACGTTGAAACCTGACAGCAGGTCCCGAACGACGGCCTCGGCCTGGTCGGGGGTTTTATCCGGGGCGAACCGGTAGTTGATTTCCACCACGCACCGGTCCGGGATCACGTTCCCGGCCGTCCCGCCATTGATCTTCACGGCATTGAGGCTCTCGCGGTACTCGAGTCCGTCCACGGTGATGGTCTGCGGTTCGTAGCTGGCCAGCCTGGCCAGGATCGGTGCCGCGGCGTGGATGGCGTTGCTGCCCATCCACGCACGGGCGGAGTGGGCTGCCTCCCCCACCGTGGTCACCTCAAACCTGCTGGTGCCGTTGCAGCCGCCCTCCACCGTGCCGTGCGTCGGTTCCAGCAGGATGGCGAAGTCACCGCGGAGCAGGTGGCCGTGGTTGCGGACCAGGCGGCCCAGACCGCTCTTGACGGCTTCCACTTCCTCGTGGTCGTAGAACACAAAGGTGACGTCCCGCTTTGGCGAGGCGCCGTCGTCGAACATTGTGGCCGCCAGGGCAAGCTGCACCGCAACGCCGCCCTTCATGTCGGTAGCGCCACGGCCGTACAGGATGCCCTCCCCCGGAACGCCCGACTCCCAGCTGGAGGGAACGGTCCCTTTCGCATCACCTGCCAGGGGCAGCGGCACGGTGTCGAGGTGTCCTGCCAGGATGACGCGTTCGGGAAGGCCCAGATCGGTGCGGGCGATGATCGAATCGCCGTCCCGGAGAACGCTCAGCTGGGGAACTGCCAACAGGGCCGCTTCAACGGCGTCCGCAAGTTCCTTTTCGTGGCCGGACACGCTGTTGATGTCCATAATGGCGGCGGTGAGGCACGCAACATCCTGGCGGAGGTCGAGCTGCAGGGTGGAAGGCTGGGGTGTGGTTTCGGCAGTCACGAAGCCAGTCTAGTTCGGACCCTGTCCCCGCCCGTCGATAGACTGGGGCCATGACTGAGACTGCTTCTTCTGCCGTGCCCGAAACCTCGCATGCATCCACCGACCACCGCTCCGCCTACGGCTTCGGCGTGGCCACCGTTTCCACCGCTGATGCCAGCGTCCTGGATGTATGGTTTCCCGCTCCGGCGCTTGGTGTCGCCGCCGAAAACCTTCGTTCCGTCGAGAACGCGGATGCATCGCTGACCAGCATCGCCGAGAATGGTGCGGACCAGGACCGCGGCACCGAGCAGAAGGTGGTTTTTGCCCAGATCCACCTCGATGAAGCCCCGGCCGACACCGCCGATGCCTACCTGCGCCTGCACCTCCTCTCGCATCGCCTGGTCCGGCCCAATACCATCAACCTTGACGGCATCTTCGGCAAGCTGCCCAACGTTGTGTGGACAAACTTCGGCCCCGCCGCAGTGGAAGGCTTTGAGCTCACCCGTGCGCGGCTGAGGCGCCGCGGTGCCGTCACCGTCTACGGCATCGACAAGTTCCCGCGCATGGTGGACTACGTTGTGCCTTCCGGAGTGAGGATTGCCGACGCCGACCGGGTGCGGCTGGGTGCGCACCTGGCCGAAGGAACCACCGTGATGCACGAAGGGTTCGTGAACTTCAACGCCGGCACCCTGGGTACGTCGATGGTGGAAGGCCGCATCTCTGCGGGCGTGGTCACCGGCGACGGCAGCGACGTGGGCGGCGGCGCCTCCATCATGGGCACGCTGTCCGGCGGCGGCAAGGAAAAGATCACCATCGGCGAGCGGGTGCTGCTGGGGGCGAACTCCGGCGTGGGCATCAGCATCGGCGACGACTCCGTGGTGGAGGCAGGCCTGTACGTCACGGCCGGAACCCGGGTCCGCGTGCCCGGGCCCAAGGACGAGGTGGGCGAGGACACCACAAAGATCGTTAAGGCTGCCGAACTGTCCGGTGTGCCCAACCTGCTGTTCCGCCGCAATTCCACCACGGGCGCGGTGGAGGTCCTCCCCCGCCAGGGCCAGACCGTGGAGCTGAACGACGCCCTCCACGCCAACTGATCATTCCATGGCACGAAGACGCGGACTGCGCCGCCTCACAGTACTGGTGCTGGCCTTGGCACTGGTGGCAGGCGGCGTTTACTCGGCCGTCTTTTTCCTGCAGCGCTCCGAAACACTCGTTTCGGAGCGCTGCAGGGCCGTTATTGGCGAGCGAACCTCGGAACTCGCCCCGGACCAGGCCGTCAACGCTTCCCTGATCACCGCCGTGGCGGTGCAGCGCGGGCTTCCACCGCGGGCTGCCAGCATCGCCCTCGCCACCGCCATGCAGGAGTCCAAACTCCGGAACATTGATCACGGGGACAAGGCCGGCCCGGACTCCCGCGGGCTGTTCCAGCAGCGCCCCTCCCAGGGATGGGGAACCGAAGCACAGATCATGGATCCCTACTACGCCGCGAACGCCTTCTACGACGCCTTGGTCAAAGTTCCAGGCTACGAGTCACTTGAGATCACGGACGCAGCCCAGCGCGTCCAGCGCTCCGCCTACCCCACCGCCTATGCCCAGCACGAGGAGATGGGGCGAACCTTTGCTTCCGGGCTGACCGGCCAGACGCCCGAAGCCGTCCGGTGCACCCTCCGCGCGCCCGGCACCGGCGGGGATACCGCCGCGTTGTCAGCGGAACTCAGCCAGGCCTACGGGCCGCTGGGGACGGCTGTTGAGGGTGAAACGCTGGTGGTGGACGCTGCCGGCAGCCAGGCCTGGTCCGTGGCGCAATGGGCGGTTGCCAACGCCAAAGGCTTCGAGGTCACGCAGGTGGACGTCGCCGGCCGGAGCTGGAACCGGGAGGCCCGGGACGGGTGGCAGGCCTCTGCGGCCACGGACGGACAGGTTCGGATCACGGTGGCGGCGGACGGGACCGGCAGCTGAACGGCTGCCGCAGGAATACTGCCCCGTGGCTGCCGGCGGCCTGCTGCCGGATGGAGGTCCCTAGACGAGGATCTCAACCACCGGCTGCACGTAACTGCGGAAGAGCTCAGGCTCGGCCATCAGCCGGTTGCTCATAATGATCTTGTCCGGCTCCAGGTACCAGGCCCGCTGCTCGTTCAGCGGAAGCTCGATGATGGTCAGCTTGAAGTCACGGGAATCGCGGCCAACCTCCATCAGCCTGTCGTCCACCAAGTCCTCCAGCAGCTGGTCCGCGCCGCTGGCAGCACGCTCCGCCTCAATTTCCGCGTATTCGCTCCTGCGCTCCCGGGCCCAGGTGAGGGCGGACCCGAAGTGGGCCTGGAGCACGCGCTGCAGGGCAGGAGAATTGCCAAAGGCGTCGAAGTCCGGCGGTGACAGCTCGGGAGACGTCTGTGGATGTGCCTTGAGCAGTTGCTCCCACCATGCCTCCCACTCTGTCTTGAGGGCACTCAGGCCGCCGACGTCCGCGGTCAAGTGTGAATGATCGGCGCTGCGTACCTTGGGCGCTGCGTGGGACAGCGCGGGGTGCCCTGCGCCGTCGAGCCCCGCAGTATCCCGGACGAACAGGGCTATCATCATTGGCCCCGACGTGTCCGCGGTGATTTGCCACCTGGTACCGCTTGTCTGATACATCCGACGTCCTTCCGTCGCGTGCCCTTGCCGGGAGGGGCGATCCGGTAGCGCCCCCGGCTCCCAGTCTATTCCCCCTGATGCCCACGTTAGTGGCAGTCATCACATCCCGTCGAGGTGCTGTTCCAGGACGTCCACGCACATTTCCCGGGTCATCCATCCGGGCTGCAGCAGGGCGTGCATGCACAGCCCGTCCAGGGTCGCGAGCAGCCGCTCGGCTTCCACCACCAGGCTTTCCTTCGGCTCGTCCTCGGGCCTCAGGGCGCTGATGACCCTGCCCACGATGACGGCCACCTCCCGGTGGCTACGGTCTGCCTCAGCGGCAAGGAACGGGCGGACCCTCGCGGCATTCCGGAACGCCATCCAGGCGCACACCTCAAGCGCCCGGGGCCCGTCCAGGGGCAGCAGCCCGCACAGGAGGGTTAATATGGCCGCGCGATGCTCAGGGGTACCGGGTTCCGCCGCGTGCACGTCAGGCATGGATGCCTCCAGGCGGCGCACGATGCGGTCCACCACAGAGGCGAAGGCGAATGCCAGCAATTCCTCACTACCCGCGAAATAGTGGCGGACAGAACCCACAGCCAGCCCGGCTTCGTCCGCCGTTTCCCTGAGGGAAGCCCGTTCCAGCCCGTCACCGGCGATGATGCGTAGGACTGCTTCAACAACGTCCTGGCGCCGGGCTTCGGCATCTACGATTTTTGGCACTCCTCCTATTTAGCACGGATGTGCTCCATTGGACGGTCCGGCATGCCGCGCCGCCGCCGTGACCTGCTGCGCCTCACCGTGGTTCAGGTGGGCCCTGCCCGGCATCCGGAACACGGCGGCGGCAGCCGGTGTCCTTGGGATAGCGTTAGAGGCATGAAAATTCTGGTCACCGGGGGCACCGGCTACATTGGTTCCCACACTGTTCTATCCCTGCAGGAAGCCGGCCATGATGTGGTGGTTATCGACAACCTGGTCAACTCCAGCGAGGAATCGCTCCGCCGGGTTGCCGAACTCAGCGGCAAGACCGCGGACTTCCACCACGTGGACCTGGTGGATGAGGCCGCCGTCGAGCGTGTCTTCGCCGCCAGCCCCATTGACGCGGTGATCCACTTTGCCGGGCTGAAAGCCGTTGGCGAATCCGTCCGTGAGCCGCTCAAGTACTACCACAACAACCTGGTGGGGACCCTGAACCTCATCCGGGTCATGGACCGCCACGACGTCCGGTCCATCGTCTTCAGTTCCTCGGCCACCGTCTACGGCGAGCACAACCCCATTCCCTATGTGGAGAAGATGGAGATCGGGGCCAACAACCCGTACGGCCGCACCAAGGAGCAGATCGAGGACATCCTCTCGGACCTGGGTGCCGCTGACCCCCGCTGGCACATAGCCCTGCTGCGCTATTTCAACCCGGTCGGCGCCCACCCCTCCGGCCGGATCGGCGAGGACCCCCAGGGCATTCCCAACAACCTGGTTCCCTTCATCGCCCAGGTGGCCGTCGGCCGCCGCGAGAAGCTGATGGTCTTCGGCGGCGACTACGACACCCCGGACGGCACCTGCCTGCGCGACTACATCCACGTTGTGGACCTCGCCGAAGGCCACGTGGCCGCGCTGAACTACGTTGCGGACCGCACCGGCGTCTTCCGCTGGAACCTGGGCTCGGGCAAGGGCTCCTCCGTCCTGGAGGTGCTGCGTTCCTTCGAGAAGGCCGTCGGACAGCCCATCCCCTACGAGATCACCGGCCGCCGTGCCGGTGACCTCCCCGCCTTCTGGGCGGACGCCACGTCCGCCTTGGCAGACCTCAGCTGGTCCACCACCAAAACCGTTGACCAGATGTGCGAGGACCACTGGCGCTGGCAGAAGAACAACCCGCAGGGCTACACCTCTTGATCTCCCCCGTCGATTGCTCCGTAGGTGTCGTTTTGACGACCCAAAACGACACCTACGGAGCAATCGATGGTGATTAACGACGTCGGCCGCCCATCTTTGGAAGGTGGGCGGCCGCCGTCGTAATTGCAGGGATTGATCCGGGGAGTTAGCGGACCGGGTAGTCCCGTTCCGGCTCGCCGATGTAGAGCTGGCGCGGGCGGCCGATCTTGGTGTTCGGGTCGCTGATCATTTCGCGCCACTGGGCGATCCAGCCGGGGAGGCGGCCGATGGCGAACAGTACCGTGAACATCTTCTCGGGGAAGCCCATGGCCTTGTAGATCAGGCCGGTGTAGAAGTCCACGTTCGGGTAGAGCTTGCGCTGGATGAAGTAGTCATCGTTGAGCGCCTTCTCTTCCAGGCGCAGGGCGATGTCCAGCAGTTCGTCGTTGCCGCCAAGCTTGCTGAGGATCTCGTGGGCCGTGGCCTTGACGATCTTCGCGCGCGGATCGTAGTTCTTGTAGACGCGGTGCCCGAAGCCCATGAGGCGGACGCCGTCTTCCTTGTTCTTCACCTTCTCCATGTAGTCCTCGGGCTTCGTGCCGTCGGCCTGGATCTGGCGGAGCATCTTGAGCACTGCCTCGTTGGCGCCACCGTGGGCGGGACCGAAGAGCGCGTTGATGCCAGCGGAGACCGATGCGAACAGGTTGGCGTTGGACGAGCCCACCAGGCGCACGGTGGACGTTGAACAGTTCTGTTCGTGGTCTGCGTGCAGGATCAGCAGCAGGTCCAGCGCCTTGGCAATGACCGGGTCGACTTCGTACTGCTCGGCCGGCAGGCCGAAGCTCAGGCGCATGAAGTTTTCCACGAGGTTGTGGGAGTTGTCCGGGTACAGCATGGGCTGGCCGATGGACTTCTTGTGCGCGTACGCCGCGATCACCGGCATCTTGGCCATCAGGCGGATAGTGGAAACCTCCACCTGCTCGGCGTTGAACGGGTCCAGCGAGTCCTGGTAGAACGTGGACAGCGCGGACACCGCCGAGGACAGCACAGGCATGGGGTGCGCGTCGCGCGGGAAGCCGCTGAAGAAGCCCTTGAGCTCTTCATGCAGCAGGGTGTGGCGGCGGATCTTCTGATCGAACTCTTCCAGCTCCGTGGGGCTGGGCAGGTTGCCGTAGATCAAAAGGTAGGACACCTCGAGGAAGCTGGAGTGCTGGGCCAGCTGCTCGATGGGGTACCCGCGGTAGCGCAGGATGCCAGCATCGCCGTCGATGTAGGTGATGGCCGAAGTCGTGGCTGCCGTGTTCATGAAGCCGGGGTCAAAGGTGACTGCGCCCGTCTGCTTCAGCAGCTTGGAAACGTCGTAGCCCTCGTTTCCTTCAACAACCTGGATGCGCGGCAGC
The DNA here is from genome assembly GCF_046097905.1 of Pseudarthrobacter sp. NKDBFgelt. Classification (NCBI taxonomy): domain Bacteria; kingdom Bacillati; phylum Actinomycetota; class Actinomycetes; order Micrococcales; family Micrococcaceae; genus Pseudarthrobacter; species Pseudarthrobacter sp. NKDBFgelt. The sequence continues at coordinate 20,300 of NZ_JBJURL010000011.1, forward strand.
TTGAGCTCGCCTCCTGCGTGGTGCAGGGTGGCCGCATTGTTGGTCTCAGTCATGGAGTCCCCTTCATGAGGCTTCTGGGCCTCTGTCGAAAGCTTGATCCAACATCAGGTGAGCCGCGCACGAAGCCTGAGAACACAGGTTCCAACACCCGGGCTGCCTTCTTGTAGAAAGCCACCATTGATAGTCACTTAAAAAGTACCGCCCCTTGGCGGGTGCCACTAATCCGAGACGGTCCGGAAGCCCCTAAAACCGGGCCGTTGTGGCGCGAGTCATAGTATTGTTACGGTGTCGCAACGAGCCGGGACACTGCTGCGTCGACACGCTCGTCCGTTCCGGTCAGCGCCACGCGGATATACCCGTTGCCCGCCTCGCCATAGAAAACCCCGGGGCCCACCACAATCCCGCGGTCCGCCAGCCGGGCCACCGTGTCCCAGGTGCTTTCCCCGGCGGTGGACCACAGGTACAGTCCGGCGTCGGAATCCTTGATCTCGAGGCCGAAGTCCAGCAGCGCCGGAACCAGCCGCTCGCGCCGCCCCCGGTACAGGTCCTTCTGCGCCTCCACGTGGGCGTCGTCGCCGAGCGCCACGCGCATGGCCTCCTGCACCGGATAGGGCACGATCATGCCCGCGTGCTTGCGGCTGTTCACCAGGTTGGGCATGAGGCCGGGGTCGCCCGCCACGAATGCTGCCCGGTAGCCCGCCACGTTGGACTGCTTGCTCAGGGAGTAGACAGCCAGCAGGCCCTGATGGGATCCGCCGGCTACGCGCGGATCGAGGATGCTGGGAACGGCTTGGCCGCCTCGCTGGACATCCCAGTCGCCCCAGCCAAGTTCTGCGTAGCACTCGTCGGAGGCCACCACGGCGCCCAGTTCCCTTGCCTGCTGCACCAGCGCCTTCAGGGATTCGACACCCCGGACGCTGCCGGTCGGGTTCCCCGGGGAATTAACCCAGATCAGCCGGACGCGAGCACGGGTGGCGTCATCCAGTTCGTCCAGATTGTCCGTTGCCACGGACGTCACGCCGGCGAGGGTGGCGCCGATGTCGTACGTGGGGTACGCAACCTTGGGGCGGACGACGACGTCTCCCGGCTTGAGTCCCAAGAGGAGCGGCAGCCAAGCCACCAGTTCCTTGGAGCCCACGGTGGGCATGACGTTGCGGGGATCGAGCCCTGCCACGCCGCGGCGCCTTTCGAACCACCCTGCGATAGCTTCACGCAAGGCCGCTGTGCCGTGCACGGTGGGGTATCCGGGGGCGTCCGCCGCGGCCTTGAGCGCGTCCTGGATCAGGGCCGGCGTAGGATCCACCGGGGTCCCGATGGACAGATTAACGGCCCCGCCGGGGTGCTGCGCCGCTTTGGCGGCGTACGGCGCCATGGCTTCCCACGGGTAGTCGGGCAGGTCCAGGCCAAACGTCCTCGCTGCTGCGGTCACGGTATCTTCCCGCGTCAGTGGTCTTGGTTCTGCGGCGGCAGTGCGGCGATCATCGGGTGGTCCTTGCCGGTGTTGCCGACCTTCGCTGCTCCGCCGGGCGAACCGAGGTCGTCGAAGAACTCAACGTTGGCCTTGTAGTAGTCCGCCCATTCCTCCGGGGTGTCATCCTCGTAGTAAATGGCTTCAACAGGGCACACCGGTTCACAGGCACCGCAGTCCACGCACTCGTCCGGATGGATGTACAGCGAACGCTCACCCTCATAGATGCAGTCGACGGGGCATTCCTCGATACATGCCTTGTCCTTGACATCTACACACGGCTGCGCGATTACGTACGTCACGTCCCTGGCCTCTCCACGTTGGTTCCGGCAACCCGCCGGCACTTGCATCCGGCGCTGCGGCCGGACCCTTGACATCTGAGCCTATTATCTCCCAGCCCGTTCCCGCGAACCTAGCCGGACACCCTAGTATGAACTGGTGAGTCAGCCTGTACCTGCCCCTGCCGGATTCCTCTCCGGCGCAACACCCGGAATGCGGGTGGTGGTGCGGTACCGCATCGAGGGCGGCCTGACGGATGCCTTGGGCCATCTGGCGGAATGCGACGCCGGTGCGTGCACCATCCGCACGCGGAAGGCCGACGTCGTCATCCAGCTGGCAGACGTGGTGGCCGCCAAGGAAGTTCCGCCGGCACCCGAGCGGCGCCGGCCCGCGCAGTAGGCGCGGCCCACACTGCGCAGGAACTGCCGCAGCGGATCGAACCCGCGGGTCACTGCGCAGACCGGTACGTTGCGAGGGCCTGGCGCACCAGGCGCACGAACTCCTGGGGCTCGCTGAGCAGCATTTCGTAGGTCACGCGAAGGGTGGGAACACCCCGGATAACGGTCACGTTCCATCGCCGCCTGTCCTCCCGGTACGCTTCCCTGCTGGCGTGATGGGCGTACCCATCTGCCTCAACGCCCAGCAGACCGTCAACCAGCAGATCCAGGTGACCCATGCCGGGAATCTGGACCTGCAACTCGACGGTCAGCCCTGCCTCTTCCAGCAGGTACCGGGCCATCGTCTCGATGATGGACCCGGATTGCGGGCGGATTCTGGCCACCAAGCGAAAAATCGCCTGTTCCCGTGCCGCCGGAAACCGGTACCGCAGCGCCGGGAGCTGAACCAGCCCCTTTTTGACTGCAGATTCCGCAATTGTCAGTCCTTCAAGGGGCGGCAGGCAGCGCAGGGCCTGACACACAATGTCCAGATGCGTGGGTGGGACGGGGCCCCGGTGCACCACGCAACCACTGACCGGCCTGCCATGCCGCGCAGTCAGATGCGGTTTACCGGGCGTTCTGATGACCCATAGCCCCGCTGCGGAGGCAGCCGTGACGCAGCCCGGAACCGCATGATGGCGGCCGGCGTGGACCAGCAAGGGATCTGAGTTCGGCAGCGCATACACGCCCCGCGCCACTCTTTGGACAGCGGCGTCAAGCACACCGGCTTCAATACTTCGCCGGGATACTCCGGCCCGCTGCAGTGAAGTGGTGCTGGCAACTCCCCCAAGTGCGGCCAGCGCCGCAGTAACAGTCCGCATGAGAGCAGTGCTGCCTGCCCACGGGCTCAGACACAGCGGTGAAGATCGGCTATGTGGAAAACGCCCGGGCGCGTTGAAGGGGCCGTTCGTTGCGCAGGGAGCGTTCCGGCGCAACGAACCCGGGTATTACTGCGCAGACCGCGCCGCCCCGTCGGACAAAGAAAAAGCCGGTACGACGGCGGGAATTACCCACCGCCGTACCGGCAGTTTCAGTTATGGGCCTGGGTGACTAGACCTTGGCGCGGGCGCGGTTGGCCTTGGCGCGCTCGTTGGTGTCCAGGATGACCTTGCGGATGCGGATGGCTTCCGGGGTCACTTCCACACACTCGTCCTCGCGGGCGAATTCGAGGGACTCTTCGAGGGTCAGGTCGCGCGGGGGCGTCAGGTTCTCGAAGGTGTCGGAGGAGGCTGCACGCATGTTGGTGAGCTTCTTTTCCTTGGTGATGTTGACGTCCATGTCGTCGGCGCGGGAGTTCTCGCCGACGATCATACCTTCGTAGACCTCGGAGGTGGGCTTGACGAAGAACGAGCCGCGCTCCTGCAGGTTGATCATGGCGAACGGCGTGACAACCCCGGCGCGGTCAGCGATCATCGAGCCGTTGGTGCGGTACTCGATGGGGCCGGCCCACGGCTCGTAGCCCTCGGAGATGGACGCTGCGATGCCGGCGCCGCGGGTGTCCGTGAGGAACTTGGTGCGGAAGCCGATCAGGCCACGGGCGGGAACGATGAATTCCATCCGGCACCAGCCGGTGCCGTGGTTGGCCATGTTGGTCATGCGGCCCTTGCGGGCGGCCATCAGCTGGGTCACGGCGCCGAGGTATTCCTCGGGGACGTCGATGGTCATGTGCTCCATCGGCTCGTGGATCTTGCCGTCGATGGTCTTGGTGACCACCTGCGGCTTGCCCACGGTCAGTTCGAAGCCTTCGCGGCGCATCTGCTCAACGAGGATGGCCAGTGCCAGCTCGCCACGGCCCTGGACTTCCCAGGCGTCGGGACGCTCGGTGGGGAGAACCTTGATGGAGACGTTACCGATCAGTTCCTTGTCCAGGCGGTCCTTCACCTGGCGCGCGGTGACCTTGGCGCCCTTGACCTTGCCGGCCAGCGGCGAGGTGTTGATACCGATGGTCATGGAGATCGCGGGATCGTCCACGGTGATCAGCGGCAGCGGCTGCGGGTTCTCGGCGTCGGTCAGGGTCTCACCGATGGTGATTTCCTCGATGCCGGCGACGGCGACAATCTCACCCGGGCCTGCGGACTCTGCGGGAACGCGGTCCAGGGCCTTGGTGGCCAGCAGTTCGGTGATCTTGACGTTCTTGAGCTCACCGTTGGCGCGGGCCCAGGCAACGGTCTGGCCCTTGCGCAGGGTGCCGTTGTAGATGCGCAGCAGGGCGAGACGGCCCAGGAACGGGGATGCGTCCAGGTTGGTGACGTGCGCCTGCAGCACACCCTCCGGGTTGTAAGTGGGTGCCGGGATGTGCTCGATGATGGTCTTGAACAGCGGCTCCAGGTCTTCGTTCTCCGGAGCAGTGCCGTCAGCGGGCTGGTCGAGGGAAGCGCGGCCAACCTTGGCGGCTGCGTAGACAACGGGAACTTCGAGGATCTTGTCCAGGTCCAGGTCCGGAACTTCGTCCGCCAGGTCCGAGGCAAGGCCCAGGAGGAGGTCCATGGACTCGTGGACGACTTCCTCGATGCGGGCATCGGGACGGTCGGTCTTGTTGACCAGCAGGATGACGGGCAGGTGTGCGGCAAGGGCCTTGCGCAGCACGAAGCGGGTCTGGGGCAGCGGGCCCTCGGAAGCGTCAACGAGGAGGACGACGCCGTCGACCATGGACAGGCCGCGCTCCACCTCGCCGCCGAAGTCGGCGTGGCCGGGGGTGTCGATGACGTTGATGGTGATGGTCTCGCCGTTGGAGGACGGTCCGTTGTAGGCCACGGTGGTGTTCTTGGCCAGGATGGTGATGCCTTTTTCGCGCTCCAGGTCACCGGAGTCCATCACGCGGTCTTCAAGGTGGTTGTGCTCGGCAAAGGAGTTGGTCTGCTTGAGCATGGCGTCGACCAGGGTGGTCTTGCCGTGGTCAACGTGGGCCACAATCGCGACGTTGCGGAGGTCACTGCGTGATGCAGTGGCTACCGCGGTGTTGGTGGTGGTTTCAGACATGCGTAATGGCTCGATTCAGTGGTGAAAGTCAGCTGTTGTATCGCGACATTTCCAACCGGAACGCACGACGGATCAGGCCCTTAGCACAGGGCGCCTTCCTCCATTCTAGCGCCAGTGCCATTTATTGGCCTAAATTCTCCGGCGGCGTGCGGGCACTCCGTGGCCCCGGCCCTGAGACGCCACGGAAAATTGTGGGCAATATCACTGGCCATAAGGATCGGCATGCCACATGATTGCTCTGACAGACCGTGCAAGCCCGAAAGACACCAGATGCGAAAATCCCCGGCCGCCAAGGCCTGGACCCGTTGTGCCGCGTCCGGCGTCGCTGCCGTTATTGCCTTGTCTGCCGGCCTCTCCGGCTGCAGCCTGCCCGCCCCGTCCCCCGAAAAATCCGCCCGTCCAGTTGCGGCGGCGGCAGTGGCGGCGGGATCCCAAGGGGCACCCGGGAATCCTGTTGGAGTAGCTGCCGGTGCCCGCGTCCTGAACCCGGCCAACGGGCGGCTCGAGGCCGTTGTCCCCGAGATCAGCAGGACTGTCCTGCTGATCGGTGATTCACAGTCGGAACCCCTGGACGGCTGGCCACGGCTGGGCCTGGCTGCGGCGGGGTACAAGGTGTACTTCTGCGGCCGGGGCGGGACCGGCTTTGTCTCGTCGAACGGTGCAACGGGCAACTACATCGATGCCCTGCTGCGCGGCGACTGGCTGCTCCCGTCCGGCACGCCGGCGCTCATTGTCATTCAGGGCGGCGGCAATGACGCCGCCGGTGCAGCTAGTGACAGCCAGATAGCCGCCAATGCCGAACGCCTCATCGCCGAGCTCCGGGAGCGCTACCCCGGCACGCGCATGGCGATGATCGGAACGCTTGCCCGTGGGGAAGCCCACGGCGGCGGGCGGCGAACCGAAGTCGATGCCCTGTTGGGGTCGGTGGCAGCGTCCCATGCCCTCCCCTTCGTATCCGTGGGTGACTGGTTGACACGGTACGGCCTGGTCAAGGATCTCGCGGACACAGTGCACATGAACCCCGCTGGCCGCCAGAAATTGGGAACCCTCCTCGAGGACCGCCTCCATGACCTGGGCCTGGACCGCAAGCCGACGGCGGACCAGCAGCCGCTGCGGGCCTCAGGCACCATGGACGACGGCCCGGGCCAGGACTGAAATGCAGACGGCTGGAGCCGAGGCCCGAAGGCCCCGGCTCCAGCCGTTCTTGTGGTGCGGGCAGCCCGCTTATGCAACTTCCGGCGGAAGCATTAGCTTGGCCCCCGGGATGGCGTTGAGCAGCGCCTGCGTGTACTCCTGCTGCGGTGCGTCGAAGACGTCGTCTGTGGAACCTGTCTCCACCAGGCGCCCTTTCTCCATCACGCAGACATGGTCGGCGATCTGGCGGACCACCGCAAGGTCGTGGGTGATAAAGAGGTAGGTCAGGCCGAGGTTGGACTGCAGGTCCGCGAGGAGGTTCAGCACCTGCGCCTGGACCAGCACGTCCAGGGCGGACACCGCCTCGTCACAGATGATGACTTCGGGATCCAACGCCAGCGCACGGGCAATGGCAACGCGCTGCCGCTGCCCGCCGGAGAGCTCGTTCGGGTACCGCTGCATGGTGGATTGCGGCAGCGCCACCTGGTCCAGCAGCTCGCGGACCTTCTTCTCGCGGCTGGCCTTGTTCCCGATCTTGTGGACCCGCAAGGGCTCCTCAATGGTCCGGTAGATGTTGTACATCGGGTCCAGGGATCCATAGGGGTCCTGGAAGATGGGCTGCACCCGGCGCCGGAACTTGAACAGTTCCGAGGGCTTCAGCAGTGAGGTGTCCACGCCGTCGAAAAGTATCTTGCCGTCGGTCGGCTTCTCCAGCTGGAGCACCATCTTGGCCACTGTGGACTTGCCGGAGCCCGACTCCCCCACGATCGCCGTCGTGGTTCCCCGAAGGACGTCGAAGGTGACGCCGTCGACGGCCGCGAAATCGGATGATTTGCCCAGGCCCTGCCGGAGCTTGTACACCTTCCGCAGGTCCTGGATCTGCAGGACGTTGTCGGCGGTGAGCGCCTCGGCGGCCGGAGCCAGGAGGTCAGCCGCTTCCACGCCCTGTTCCTTGGCAACCTGGATCCGTCGGCTGGCCAGGGACGGTGCCGACTCCACGAGCCGCTTCGTGTAGGGATGCTGGGGGTTTTGCAGCAGCTCCAGGGACGGCCCGGATTCGACCACCTGGCCCCGGTACATCACCACAACCTTGTCCGCGCGTTCGGCGGCGAGGCCGAGGTCGTGGGTGATCAGCAGGACAGCCGTGCCGAGCTCGGATGTCATCCCTTCAAGGTGGTCCAGGATCTGCCGTTGCACCGTGACATCCAGCGCTGACGTGGGCTCATCCGCGATCAGCAGCCGGGGCTGGCAGGACAGGCCGATGGCGATCAGGGCCCGCTGGCGCATACCGCCGGAGAACTCGTGCGGGTACTGCCTCGCGCGCCGATGGGCGTCCGGAAGGCCAGCCTCGGCCAAAACCTTCGCGATGTCGTCCGGTCCGCTGGGCCTGCCGTTGGCGCGCAGGGTCTCCTTGACCTGGTACCCGATCTTCCAGACCGGGTTGAGGTTGGACATGGGGTCCTGGGGCACCATGCCGATGGTGTTGCCGCGCAGCTCGATCATCCGCTTTTCCGGCGCATCCGAGATGTCTTCGCCGTCCAGCAGGATCTGTCCGCCGGAGACCCGGCCGTTTGCCGGCAGCAACCCAATGGCTGCGAGGGCGGTTGTTGATTTGCCCGAGCCGGATTCTCCCACGATCGCCACGGTCTCACCCGGCATGATGGTCAGGTGGGCATTCCGGACAGCGTTCACCTCGCCGTTGCTGGTGTTGAACGTGATGGCGAGGTCCCGGATTTCCAGGAGCGGCCGGTTTGCGGGTGTTCCGGCTTCAGTAATGGTGACATCTGATGCAGTCACATGTGCCTCCTTCATCGCTGGCGGCTCTTCGGGTCAAGAGCATCGCGCAGGGCGTCGCCCAGCATGATGAAGCTCAGGACGGTGATGGACAGTGCGGCAGCCGGGTAGAGGAGCACGGCGGGGTTGGTGCGGATGGACGACTGCGCCGCGGAAATGTCATTCCCCCAGGACATGATGCTTCCTGGAAGGCCGATGCCAAGGAACGACAACGTCGCCTCCAGCACGATGAACACACCCAGCTCCATCGTGGCCAGCACGATGATGGGGGCGAGGGCGTTGGGCAGCACATGCTTGATGAGGCTCTGGATCCTGGACACCCCCAGCGACCGGGCCGCCGTGATGAAATCGGCGTTGCGGACCTCTATCACCGCGCCGCGGGTCAACCTTGCCATCTGCGGCCACGCAAGCAGCACGATGATCATGATGACCGTCCACACACTCTTGTTCTCGCGGAAGAACGGCAGCTGGGTGACCACCAGCGCACCGAGCACCAGCGGCAGGGCAAAGAAGATGTCGCCGAGGCGGGCGATCACGGCATCGATCCAGCCGCCGTAGAAGCCGGCCAGCGCGCCCAGGGTCACGCCGATGATGAGCACGCCGATGACGGCGAACACGCCAACCATGACGGAGGCCTGTGTGCCGTAAATGACGCGGGCGTACACGTCGCAGCCCTGGAAGGTGAACCCGAACGGATGGCCGGCCGAAGGGGCGCCGTCCGAATTTGCCAGCTGGCAGTTGTCGTTCGGTGGAGTCTGGGTGAACAGGCCCGGGAAGAACGCGACAATCAGGATGACCAGGATCATCACTGCCGAGACGATGAACAGCGGACGACGGCGGAGCTTCCGCCAGGCGTCAGCCCACAGGCTCAGCGGGGCCTGGTCAGTCTTCACCGCATCCGTTGCCAGCAGAGGGGTCTCCTCGATGGGGGCAACGAAGTGCGTGGTGTCTTGGTTACTTTTCATAGCGAATCCTCGGATCAAGCCAGGCGTACAGCAAATCAACCAGCAGGTTGGCGATAACGAAGACCAGCACCAGCACACTCACGATCGCGACGACGGTGGGTCCTTCGCTGCGGAGAATCGCCTGGTAGAGCTTCTGCCCCACACCGGGGACGTTGAAGATGCCTTCAGTGACGATGGCGCCACCCATCAATCCGCCGAGGCTGGCGCCCAGGTAGGTGACAACGGGAATCATCGAGTTGCGGAGGATATGCGCCATGACCACGCGGGGCCGGGACAGTCCCTTCGCAGTGGCGGTACGGACGTAATCGGCCGTTGAGTTTTCAATCACGGACGCGCGGGTGAGGCGAAGCACGTAGGCGAACGAGACCAGCGCAAGCGCGAACGCCGGAAGCAGCAGCGTGCTCCAGCTGACGTCCGTGCCCACTGTGGGTTTGGCCCAGCCCAGGTACACACCGAAAACCAACTGCAGGACGAAGCCGAGGACAAAGATGGGGATGGCGATGACGACGAGCGAGGCGAGCAGGACCGTCGAGTCGAAGATCTTTCCCTTGCGGAGGCCGGCGATGAGTCCGAAACCGATGCCGAACACTGCCTGGATGACGAGCGCTTCGACGGCCAGCATTACGGTGACGGGGAAGACGCGGCCGAGCGTGGCGGCGATGGGCTGGCCGGTGAAATCGACACCCAGGTTGAACGTAAAGAGATTCTTGAGGAACAAGCCGTACTGGACCCAGAACGGCTGGTCCAGGTTGTACTGCTGGCGAAGGGCCGCGATGACGGCTTCGCTGGGCGGACGGTCTCCGAAGAGCGCCCTGATGGGGTCCCCGGGGAGGGCAAACACCATGAAGTAGACCAGCAGGGTGGTGCCCAGGAACACGGGGATGACTTGGAGCAGGCGCCGGAAAATGAACTGGATCACAGCTGACCCTCCGGGGCTTGTGGAGATGGGGGGAATTTCATGTAGGACAGCTTCCTGCCGGTATCAAGGCTATGGGGGCCCGGCTGGTGCCGGACCCCCACTAGCTATTTGAGTTGGACGGTCTCAGGACTACTTTGCGGTGATGTTGTAGTACTGGATGACACCGTTCCAGCCGCTGTCCACGTTGGTGACGTTCTGGCTCCACACGACCTGGCGTGCGGAGTACCACAGCGGGAGGTTGGGCAGGTCCTGGAACAGGATTTCCTGGGCCTCGGTGAACTTCGCGTTGGCGTCGTCGGTGGACTTGGAGCCCAGGCCTTCGTCGAGGAGCTTGTCGAACTCGGGGTTCGAGTAGCCCTCGTAGTTGGCGCTGGCACCGGTCCGCAGCAGCGGGCCGAGGAAGTTGTAGAGCGACGGGTAGTCTGCCTGCCAGCCGGCCCGGGCGAAGCCGGGAAGCGTCTGGGACTTGCGCAGGTCCAGAAGTTCAGCAAACTTGGCGAAGGGCTGGCCTTCAGCCTGGATGCCGAGGTTGTTCTTCAGGTTGTTGGCAACAGCGTCGATCCATTCCTTGTTGCCGCCATCGGTGTTGTAGCCGAGCTGGAGGGTCTTGTCTGCCGGCCACGGGCTGATGGCATTGGCCTTTTCCCAGGTTTCCTTGGCCTTGGCGGCATCGAACTTCAGGACGTCGGATCCCTCGACGTTCTCGTTGTAGCCGTCCACGGCCGGGGAGGTGAAGTCCTTGGCCGGGATGCGGGTGCCGCTGAAGATGACCTTGGTGATCTCGTCACGGTTGATGGCCATGGAGATGGCCTGGCGGCGCAGCTTGCCTGCTTCGCCCTGGAACTCGGGCAGGTAGCCCGGGATGTTCAGGGTGGAGTTGCCTGCGTACGGCTTGTTGAGGTGGTTGTCCGGGAAGTCCATGGTGTAGGTCTTCAGGGCGTTGGTGGGAAGGACATCCGTGACGTCCAGGTTGTTGGCCTGGATGTCGGTGTAGGCGGGAGCCGGGTCCGTGTAGAACTTGAAGGTCACGCCGCCGTTCTTGGCTTCGCGGGTGCCGGCGTAGTCCTCGTTCTTGACGAGTTCAATCTGGCTGTCGTGCTGCCAGGCGCCTTCCTTGGCCATCTTGTACGGGCCGTTGCCCACCGGGTTCTCGCCGTAAGCCTTGGGATCAGCGATGGCCTCGGAGGGAAGCGGCATAAAGGCCGTGTAGCCAAGGCGCAGCGGCCAGTCGGCCTCCGGCTGCGTCAGCTTGACCTCGATGGTGGAGTCATCCTTGAGGACCAGGCCGGAGAGGGTCTCTGCCGTTGGGGCGGGGATTTCCGTTTCGCCTTCCTTCTTGGTGGCGCTGACGGCGTCGTAGCCCTCGATGGATTCGAAGAAGCTGCTGTTCGCCTGGGCGTTGGTGCTCAGCGCGGCGAAGTTCCATGCGTCAACGAAGCTCTTGGCGGTGACTTCCTCGCCGTTGGTGAACTTGGTGCCGCTCTTGACCTTGATGGTGTAGTTCTGGCCATCCGGGGATTCGATGGACTCAGCCAGCGCGTTGACCGACTCACCACTGGGGCTGTAGCTGGTCAAGCCCTCAAAGAGAAGCTCAACAACGCGGCCGCCATAGACCTCGTTGGTGTTTGCCGGCAGCAACGGGTTCTGGGGTTCGTTGCTGTAAGCCGTGATGATCTTGGCCGGATCGCCTGCGGCGTCGCTTGCCCCTTCATTGCTGCCGCCTCCAGCGCCGCAGCCGGTCAGGGCGAGGGCGGCGATTGCCACCATGCCCAGTGCTTTGGAAGTGCGCGTAAAACGCATTCCGCCTCCTATGAGTTGTGGGAGATAACGAGGGGGGAATCTGGTGGTTCCCCGCAGGCGAGACGCAGCTTTCGACTGTGACGCAACCTACATATACGAGTAGCCTAACCGCACGAAGTCCAGATACTGGTACTCCGTTGCCAAACCGTGACCGGCTTCAACTGAACGCCTAGTCGGTCAACGGAAGTTGTGCAAGTCACATGCTACTCGCCGGTAGCCCCTACGGCGAATCGGGCAGGAGGGAAGGTTTTGCCCAGAAATTTCAGGACGACGCCGGCTGCGCCAGGCGCCAGTCCCACACGTTCCACCAGACACCCAAGGGGCCGGCGCTCGTCTTGACCCCGGCCACCCGGGCGCTGAAGGCTGTGGCGCCAATGGTCTGGTACAGCGGTAGGCCATAGGCGTTTTCCCAGATCTGTTTGTCGATCTCGGCCAGGAGCTCATCCTGCTTGCCCAGGTCCGTGGTGCCGGCAAGCTGTTCCATCAGCCTGTCGGCGTCGCCGTCGGAAAAGCCGTTGAAGTTGCTGCCGGCTCCGGTGCGGAAAATCTGGGGGACGCGGCTGACCCCAGCGGCGGTGCCAATCCATCCCAGCAGCGCGGCGTCGTAGCCTCCGCCACCGAGTGCCCGGGCCCAGTCAGCACTCCCCTGCCCTGCATCGACCACGTCGAACCCTGCGAGCGCGGCGGAATCCCGAATCAGGGAAAACGCTATGGCGCGGTTGGGGTTGTCCCGGTTGTAGAGGATCCGGATGGTGGGGGTGTCACCATCCAGGAGCGCCTTTGCCCCGTCGATGTCCACCTCCGCGTAGTCCGACGAGCCGTTGTTCTTGGCGGTGTCGTTATATTTCGGCTGGGCGGGAAGGAAGACGTGCGAATCCAGCGGCGCCGCATCGGGCTGCCTGTCGCCCACCACGGCGCCCATGATGGCCTGGCGGGGTACCGCCTTGAGGAATGCCTGGCGGACGTCCTCGTCGGCGAACGGCCCGGAGAAGTTGAGGTCCAGGTGGTCGTAGCCTGACTGATTGTACCACTCGACGGTGTTGCCCTGGTCCGCGAGTCCTGCCAGGAGTTCCCCGGTCTCGGCGGAGGGCTGTGGCGAGATGATGTCCGCTTGGCCGTTGCGGAGCGCTTCGACTGCCGTGGGCACGGAACCTGTGAAGCGGACGGTTATTTCATCCAGCCAGGGCTCCTGGCCCCACACGTAGTCGCGGTTCCGGACGAGGGTCATGGAGACTTCGGGGACGATGTCGCGGACGATGTACGGGCCGCTGGAGAGGAACACGGACGGGTCATCGGGCAGGCTTTTGGAGTCAAACCCGGAGTTCCAGAAGTCGCTGACCTGCTTGAGGGGTTCGTTGACTGCAGGCTCCTCCTCATTGCCGCGGGGCGAGTCCCGGATCAGGTCGATCAGGTCCTCTTCGTCGTTCAGGCCGCCTTTCGCTGCCACCACGTGTGCCGGCAGGCCGACGTCGAACGCCACTTCCCAGTCAGCGTAGGGCACAGCGTATTCCAGGGTGATGGAACGGCCGTCTGCCCCGATTTCCGGCAGCACGGTGCCGGCAAGGCCGCTGGTGTCGGAGGCTACCGCAAAGTATTTGCTGCCTGTCCCCGCCAGGGCGTCGGCGTCGTCAAAATACCCTGACCCGGCCGCCCAGCTCAGGAGGAGGTCGCCGGCGTCGACCGCCTCGCCGTCGGACCATTTGACGCCCTCGTTAACGGTGTATCTGACCTTCAGCGGCTGGTCCGAGACCTTCTCATAGCGCCCGAATTTTTCGTTCCGCACCACTTTTGCGGCGTCATCCAGGTAATAGAAACCCGAGTGGGTGATGTAACCGATCTTGGAGTTGATATCGGTGTTGCCGTCCGCGCTGAACGGGTTGAAGGACGAGAACGCGTTGACCTCCGCGACGCTCACGCTGCCGCCGCGCTCGGCCTCCCCCACCACCACAGGGGTGGTGCCGCCGTTGCCCGAGCACCCCGACAGGACCAGGGCGGAAGCCACCGCCGCGGTGATGTAGCGCACCAGACGCCTGAACGGCATGCCGCCTCCTTGTTTTCCTTCTGCGGGAGGGGCTCCTGGAATCGCCAGGATCACGCCCTGTACTCAGGATAAGGCGTCCGGGCCCTCGATTGGCGGTGCCGTCCGCAGCAGCCGTGTTGCTTCCCGTCCTACGCCGAGCAGGGCTTCAGCACGACGGCGGTGCTCCCGCCGCTTGTCCGGGTCCATGCTGTCCAACAGGGAGACCGCCATCCGCGAGCGGGGATTCCTTTCGAAGACCTCCCGATGGTCATCGATGAAGGTCCAGTACAGCCCGTCCCAGTCTTGCATCCATTCCCCTGCCGGCAGGTCCGACATCCTGCGGAGGTAGTTGCTGCCCGAAACGTACGGTTTCTTGGTGATCTCCTCCCCCGCCGCGAACTGGCTCATGGCGTACACGTTGGGGACCATCACCCAGTCGTACGCGTCGACGAAGAGTTCCATAAACCATTCGTAGACGTCGTCGGGATGGATCCGCAGCAGGGACATGGCGTTGCCCAGGACCATCAACCGCTCAATGTGGTGGGCATACCCCGTGGCAAGTACCCGCGAGATCACCATGTCCACCGGAGCCAGCCCGGTGCCCGCGTCCCACCACCCGTCCCCCAGCCCATTGCTGTGGTTCAACCGGTTGGCAGTGCGCATCTGCCGGCCGCGGGTCCGGTAGGTGGCGCGCATGTATTCACGCCAGCCAATCACCTGCCGGACGAAACCCTCCAGGGAGGCAAGGGGAGTATTTGGGCCTGCATTCTCTAGCACGGCCTCCAGGATCTCCCGCGGGTCCAGCAGCCCGATGTTCAACGCCGGCGTGAGCAGGCCATGGGCGATAAACGGATGCGTGGTGGAAATTGCGTCCTCGTAGGGGCCGAAGTCGTCCAGCCGCTGGCGGACGAACTCGTGCAGGTGCCTGCGTGCCTCGTCCGCGCTCGTGGGCCAGGCAAAGAGGGCGGGATCGCCCGGAGCATCCGGAAACTCCTCCGCCACCCAGGCAATCGCCTGGTCGACGTCGTCGGGCGGTTCGTCTCCGGCAGCTGCTTCTGGTCCAGTGAGGGCTTCGAGGTCAAAAGTCCCCTCCGGCCGCTGGATGGGGTGGCGGGCGAACCGGCCCACCGTGGGAGGCGTGTACCCTCGGGGAAGCTTCTTCCGGTTGTCTGCGTCAAAGGACCATTTCCCGCCGGCCGGCTTCCCGCCGCCGTCGACAAGGACGCCGAGCCGGCGCCGCTGCCACACGTAGAAGTCGTGCATGCGGGCAGTGTTGGCGGCAAACCAAGCGTCAATCTGCCCGCGGTCGGTGAGGAAGTTCGGCGTCTCCAGCACGTCTTCGCCGCGCATCCGGTAGCCGCCGTCGGCCAGGCCGGAATACAGGTCCTGTTCAAGCCAGTCGTCCACCACATCGAACCAGGTCACCTGGGCCGGGCGGCGGTGGCGCACCAGGTCTGCGAGCTGCTGGCGGGAGCTGCGGCCGGCGTCACTGCGGAGGACGACGACCTCGTGGCCCGTCCCGCCGAGGCGGCGGGCGAAACGGTTCATGGACGCCCGGTGCAGGACCAGCTTGTGGGAGTGGAACGAGTACTGGCGAAAGAGCAGGTCATGCTCGATCAGCACAAACACGGTACCGTCTGCCGCATCGAAGTGCTCCCTGAACAACTGATGCGGCAGAACCAGGCGCAGAGGCGGGCCGGACGTCATTCCCCCACCCTAGATGGATTGGACGCCTCCGCCGCCACCAATGAACCCGCTTCGGGGTCCATTAGCTTCTTTGGTGCTCAGTTGCAGGGCCTCAGCCGGACCTAGAAGGCGGTGCTGGGCAGATCCTTCTCGCCATCGACGATCGCAGTGATAATCCGCGCTGCAACCAGGTCTGGATCCAGCCCCGCGCCGAATCTCGGCGCTGACCCGGCGATCGGATGTTCGGACAGCGCCGTGCCAGTGTGGCCCGGGCGGGCGTCCACGATTCGGATGCCCGCGCGGCGATATTCGCGCGCCGCTGCGACAACGAAGGCCGCAAGCCCAGCCTTCGACGCCGAGTATGCTGCCAGACCAGCGACGGGCGCCTCGGCGACAACGCCGCTCAGTGTGACAACGAAGGGCTCCCGGCCCTCACGTGCCGAGGCCGCGAGGTAGGGCTGGCTCTGGGTAATGAGCTGAATCGGACTGGTCGTATTCACAGCGAAGAGTTCGTCCACCGTGGCGGGTTCAAGGTCTGATGCGGCGCCGAAGGCGACGACCCCGGACGCAAGCACTAGCCCGTCGAGGCGTCCGTACTGCGCATTCGTCTCATCCAGGACCTCCTGGATCACGGAGGGTGCGCGCAGATCGTGCCCAGCAGACTTAGACGACCGGGCGACGATGGCGCCCTTACTTTCCAGCTGGGCGGCGATGCGCGAACCGAGTCCGCCAGTGGCGCCGACTACCAAAACAACCGCACCCTGAAGAGTCGTCATGGGTAGATCCTAGGTCACGTGCCCGAAAATCCTGTGGGCTAGACGTTGAAGCGGAACTCCACCACGTCGCCGTCGGCCATCACGTATTCCTTGCCCTCAATACGGACCTTGCCGCGTGATTTGGCCTCCGCCATGGAACCGGCTTCCACCAGGTCGTTGAAGGACACCACCTCGGCCTTGATGAAGCCGCGCTGGAAGTCGGAGTGGATTACCCCGGCGGCCTGCGGTGCAGTATCACCTTGGCGGATGGTCCAGGCGCGGGTTTCCTTAGGGCCGGCGGTCAGGTAGGTCTGCAGCCCCAGCGTGTGGAAGCCGACGCGCGCCAGCTGGTCCAGCCCGGATTCGTCCTGGCCGTTCATTTCCAGCATCTCGCGGGCTTCTTCCTCGTCCAGTTCCACGAGGTCGGCTTCGAGCTTGGCATCAAGGAAAACGGCGTCCGCCGGGGCAACCATGGCCCGCAGTTCCGCCTGCTTTTCGGGACTGCCCAGGATGCCTTCATCGGCGTTGAAGACGTAGATGAACGGCTTGGCCGTCAGGAGGCCGAGCTCCTTGAGGTGTTCCATTTCGAGCTTGTCGCTCTTGATGGAAGAGAAGATGGTGTCGCCGCGCTCCAGGACCACCTGGGCTGCCTTGATGGCGGCAAGCTCCGCAGCTTCCCGCTTCTTGATCTTGACTTCCTTTTCGATCCGCGGAATGGCGTTCTCGATAGTCTGCAGGTCGGCCAGGATGAGCTCGGTGTTGATGGTTTCCATGTCGGACTGGGGGTCCACCTTGCCGTCGACGTGGATGACATCGGGGTCATCGAACACCCGCACCACCTGGGCAATGGCTTCGGCTTCGCGGATGTTGGCCAGGAACTTGTTGCCCAGGCCTTCTCCTTCAGAGGCGCCCTTGACGATGCCGGCGATGTCCACGAACGACACCGGCGCGGGCAGGAGGCGCTGCGATCCGAAGATCTCAGCCAGCTTCTGAAGCCGGGGGTCGGGCAGGTTCACGACGCCGACGTTGGGTTCGATGGTGGCGAACGGGTAGTTCGCGGCCAGGACCTGGTTGCGGGTGAGTGCGTTGAAGAGAGTTGATTTGCCGACGTTGGGCAGTCCGACGATGCCAATAGTAAGAGCCACGAGGATTTATTCTACCCGCAGCCGGCGGCCCGGGGTCCGGCGCCGGTCCGGGAAAATGTCGCTTCGGCAAAATGTCACAGCCCCATGCGACAGTGAGGGCATGGATGGTTTCGCGTTGATTCTTGCTTTGTTCATGCTGCTGCTGGGTGCCTTTGCGGGTGCTGCCGCCGTGTTCTTCGTGCTGCGGAAAAACACCCGCGGCCTGGAAGAGGACTTCGACGCCGTGTCGTCACGGCTTTCAGAGGTCAGCGCGCAGTTTGCCGCGGCCGACGCCGAGCGAAGGCTTTTGGCGGCACAGAACCGCGAGCTGGGTGAGGCCAGGACGCAGGACGGCAGCGTGCTGCGCGCACTTGCCCCGGTGGCGGAAAAACTGACGGCTGTCCAGCAGCAGGTGGCGCTGCTGGAACGGGACCGGGTGGAGCAGTACGGCCAGCTCGCCCAGCAACTGCAGGAAGCGCGGCTCTCCGATGAACAGCTCATCCGTTCCACCCACGCCCTGGAGTCTGCCCTGAGGTCCAACAGTGCCCGGGGCCAGTGGGGCGAAGTCCAGCTCCGCCGGGTGGTGGAAGCATCGGGCATGCTGCGGCACGTCGATTTCGTGGAGCAGGTCCACAGCGCCGGTCATGATACGGGCATAAGGCCGGACCTGGTGGTACAGCTGCCGGGCGAAAAGCAGCTGGTGGTGGACGCAAAAGTACCGCTTTCCTCCTACCTGGAAGCCCAGGAACTGGGTGCGTCGCAGGACCTCCGCCCGGCCGAGGATTCCAGCGCCCGGCACACCGGACCGCTGTCCGGGAGCGACCGCCGGAACCAGCAGGCGCTGCTGGCCGCCCATGCCAAGGCACTGCGGGCACACGTTGATTCCCTGAGCAGCAAGAAGTACTGGGACATTCCGGGCAACTCCCCCGAACTCGTGATCTGCTTCATTCCTGCCGAGTCCATCCTGGCCGCCGCGCTCATGGCCGACGCCGGGCTCCTCGACCACGCACTGTCGAAGAACGTGGTCCTGGCGTCACCCAGCACGCTGCTGGCCGTTCTGAAGTCTGTGGCCTTCACCTGGCGGCAGGACGTCCTCACGGACAGCGCCAGGGAGTTGTTCGAACTGGCGCGGCAGCTGTACGACCGGATGGGGACCCTGGGCGAGAACGTCACCAAGCTGGGCTCGTCCCTGAAATCGTCAGTGGACCGCTACAACGCCATGGTGGGGACCCTGGAAGCCCGCGTCCTTCCCACGGCGCGGAAGCTGAACTCGCTTGAGGAGTCCGGACTTGCTGCCCCTCCGGTCGTCGAGGTCACGCCGCGGGCCCTGGCGGCACCTGAGCTGCAAAGCGACCACGAAGCAGCCTGACAGCAACGCCAAGAGGCAAAAAAGTGGGCCCGGCAGTTGCCGGGCCCACTTCCATAAGATCAGATGCGCGGTCACTGGCTGCGCGCACTGCGGGCTGCGCGGTCCCGGCCGTGTTGCAGGTCAGTCGCGCGAGCGGCGTCCGCCCAGGGCACGGCTGACGTCGCCGGCCTGCTTGAGTGTTGCCCGGAGTTCCTTGGGCAGCGAGAAGAGCAGGTCCTCCTCGGCCGTAACAACTTCCTCCACGGTGCCGTAGCCGTACTCGGCCAGCAGGCGCAGGACGTCCTGGACCAGGACTTCCGGGACTGATGCCCCGGATGTCACGCCGACAGTGGCGACGCCTTCAAACCAGGCTTCATCAACCTCGTTCGCGAAATCTACGCGGTAGGACGCCTTCGCCCCGTACTCCAGTGCCACTTCCACCAGGCGGACAGAGTTGGAGGAGTTCGCTGAGCCCACCACGATCACCAGGTCTGCCTGCGGCGAGATCTTCTTGATGGCCACCTGGCGGTTGGTGGTGGCGTAGCAGATGTCGTCGCTGGGCGGATCCTGCAGGGTGGGGAACCGCTGCTTGAGCAGGCGGACCGTTTCCATGGTTTCGTCGACGCTGAGGGTGGTCTGGGAAAGCCAGATCACCTTCTCCGGGTCCCGGACGGTTACCTTGTCCACCTCGTGCGGGCCGTTGATGATCTGGATGTGTTCCGGCGCTTCCCCCGCCGTGCCCTCGACTTCCTCATGGCCGTCGTGGCCGATCAGCAGGATGTCGAAATCGTCCTTGGCAAACCGGACGGCCTCCTTGTGGACCTTGGTCACCAGGGGGCAGGTGGCATCGATGGTGCGCAGGCCGCGGTCCTCGGCGGACTGGACCACTGCAGGCGATACGCCGTGGGCCGAGAAGATGACCAGGGCACCTTCGGGCACTTCGTCCGTTTCGTCGACGAAGATGGCACCCTGTTCCTCCAGGGAGCTGACCACGTGCACGTTGTGGACGATCTGCTTCCGCACGTACACCGGAGGACCGTAGTGTTCCAGGGCCTTCTCGACGGCGATGACCGCACGGTCAACGCCGGCACAGTAACCGCGGGGAGCAGCGAGCAGCACCTTCTTGGTTCCGGAGACGGGGGCTGCGGCAGCTACTTCCTCAGGTGAGCGGCGCCTACGCGGGATGGTGGGCATCGAAAGGGAAACAGCTGAGGGGGTCATTACTCCATGCTACCGGCTTGCCCGGGCCCGCTTTCGCGTGGCGAACCCGGCCACCAGGCCCATCAGCAACAGCACACCGCCTCCAGCGGCCGCTGCCATGGTCCAGCCCTGGAAATCTGCTGCAGCGGCAGGCACGAATTCATCCCTGAACATGTTGGCAACCTCATTTCCGCTGTCCGCGGACACAGCAGCAGCGGAGGCAATCCCGGCACCGACGGTCCACGCAGCCGCCAGCAGAAGCGCGCCTGCTCCTGCTCCGGCAACCACTGTCCAGCGCCGGTTCGCAGCCACCAGGGCCAGGAGCAGTGCAATGGCTGCACCTCCGGCCAGCAGGTAGCCGGCGGGGGCATACGTGGTGAGCCTCTCAGTCCATTCCTTGTGCTCAGGCTGGCCCACGTTGATGAGGGTCTGGTCCGACGGGTCCAGGGGCAACCCGGTGGTGCGTGAAATTTCCCCGGCACCCAGCGACACCAAGGGAGCGACGTCCAGGGTGAGGGACGACGCAGGGGCTGATCCGCCGTCGTCCGTTGCCGGGCCGGCAAAGCTGAGACGGTGGCTCTTGCGCAGCGTTTCCTCCCACGCGGCCGGATACTCCGGCAGGGCGGTCAGTGCGGACGCGGCGTCCTCCAGCACCGGTTGGACCAGATCCGAGAGGAAACCTGGAACGGCGCTGGTGTCGATGGTTGCCACCGCTGCCACGGCCAGCTGCTGCTGGAACCCGGGGTTCCTTCCGAGCGGAGCGGCCATCTCAACGAAGCCCTGCTCCTGGACGATGTTGCGGTCAAGCCAGATGGCGGGGATTGCGACGGCGGCCAGCAGCACAGCCAGTACGGCGGCGGCAGCGGAAACAAAACTTCGCACGGAGGATCCTTCATGTTGGCAGGGGTCACCCCATCCTAGGCGGGCCCCGGGCGGCACCCTTGTCAGTCCGTGGTGGTAGAGCTTATGGATAAGGTTGAATGACCGCCGGACACCACCAGCTCTTATTTCAACCAGCTTTTATTGCAACGAGTGCTCCGAAACAACCAGCCGACCAACGGACGAAGGACCCCATGCCCGCAGCTCCAGCCCGCCACGAGCGTCGGCATGTCTGAACAGGCGTCGCTTCCGGTCCCCGGCCAGCAGCTCGAGCCGCCCACCACCCTGCCTGCCACTGCTGCCGAGACCAGCCCGGACAATCCGTGGCCGCTCCAGCTGCTGTCACAGAAGCTCAAAGCCCATATCGACCGTACGCCGTCTGCTTGGGTTGAAGGGCAGGTTATTGAGCTGAACCGCCGGGGCACCAACGCCTACCTCACCCTTCGGGATGTCGACGCCGAGGTGTCGCTGCCTGCGTCCGTGTGGACCAAGGTGCTGGAGCGCCAGAACCTGCCGCTGGAGCGGGGCTCCCGCGTGGTTGCCTTGCTGAAGCCGGAGTTCTGGCTCAAGACCGGCCGGCTGAACATGTTGGTCAGGGACATCAGGCCGGTGGGCCTGGGCGATCTCCTGGCCCGGATCGAGCGGCTGCGCCAGGCGCTCTCCGCCGAAGGGCTCTTCGCGGACTCCCGCAAGAAGCCCCTGCCCCTGCTGCCGCACCGCATCGGCCTCATTACCGGCCGCGATTCCGACGCCAAGAAGGACATCCTGCGCAACGCAGCCCTGCGCTGGCCGGCAGTCGAGTTCGAAATCCGGGAGGTGGCAGTGCAGGGGAACACCGCGGTGGCCCAGGTGGTCCGCGCCCTCCGCGACCTGGACGCCCTGCCCGAAGTGGATGTCATCGTGATCGCCCGCGGCGGCGGAGCCCTGGAAGACCTCCTGCCCTTCAACAGCGAAGAACTGATCCGTGCCGTGGCCGCCGCCGCCACCCCGGTGGTCAGCGCCATCGGCCACGAGGCGGACCGTCCGCTGCTGGACGACGTCGCTGACCTAAGGGCTTCCACGCCCACGGACGCCGCCAAGCGGATTGTCCCGGAAGTATCCGAGGAACTGGCAGGGGTCCGCCAGGCAAGGGTGCAGCTGCGCCGGTGCATGGAACGCCTGGTGGACAGGGAATCGGACCGCCTGGCGTCCCTCCACTCACGGCCCGTGCTGGCAGCGCCGGAAGGACTCGTGACCATCCGGTCCGAGGAAATTGAGCGGCTGCTCCGGAGGTCCTCCGCCGCCGTCAGCTCCTCCGTGGTCCGCGCGGCCGACCAGCTGGAGCACCTGAAAGCCCAGGTGCGGGCGCTGTCGCCGCAGAAGACGCTGGACCGGGGGTACGCCGTCGTCGAACTCGCCGGAAAGCGGGCGGAAGAAGCCGGCACCGCCGGCCATGCCGTGGTGCGCCGCCCGGCCGAAGCTCCGCCCGGCTCGCCCCTGTCCATCCGCGTGGCTGAAGGCCGATTCGGCGCAACCTCCACCGGGACACTTGAACAGCCCATTACCGAAACCGGAGAACTGAATGACTGAGCAGAAACCAGCGGCCGACATCCAGGCACTGAGCTATGAGGAGGCCCGTGAGCAGCTCATCGCTGTGGTGGGAAAACTTGAGGCCGGCGGCGCCAGTCTTGAAGAATCCCTGGCCCTGTGGGAACGCGGCGAGGCCCTGGCCGCACGGTGCGAGGAATGGCTGGAAGGCGCCCGGAAGCGGCTGGCAGCTGCCCGCGACCAGCCGCTCTAGGCCCGCCGCGGGCTGAAAGGAAGCGTCAGGACCGCACTACCAGCTCGCGTTCCAGGGCGACGTCGAACTCGGCCTTGGGCCATTGAAGGTCCATTCCGTTCAGCGCACCCAGCAGCAGCTGCTGCACGGCGATCCGGGCGAACCACTTCTTGTTGGCGGGGACCACGTGCCAGGGCGCATTCGGGGTGTTAGTTTCATCGATGGCAGCCTGGTAGGCGCTCATGTAGTCCTCCCAGAAAGCCCGCTCGTCAAGGTCGCCGCGGCTGTACTTCCAGTGCTTGGCCGGGTTGTCCAGCCGGGCCAGCAGCCGCTCCTTCTGCTCGTCTCCACTGATGTGGAGCATCACCTTGACCACCGTGGTTCCGGAACTGCTGAGCCTGGCCTCGAACTCGTTGATGGCCACGTACCGGCGCTTGATCTCCTCCGGGCTGGCCCAGCGGTGGACGCGGTGGATCAGGACGTCCTCGTAGTGGGAACGGTCGAACACCCCCACCATCCCGGCGGCGGGTACTTCCTTTTCGATCCGCCACAGGAAATCGTAGGATTTTTCTTCATCCGTGGGAGCCTTGAAGGCCTTGAACTGCACACCCTGGGGATCCATAGCGGCCATCACATGGTTGACGATGCCGCCCTTGCCCGCGGTGTCCATGGCCTGGAGGATCAGCAGGAGACGCTTGCGGCCGCCGAACCGGGACTCGGCGAACAGCTTTTCCTGCAGTTCCGCCAGCCCGTCGTCGAGTTCCGCCAGCAGGGCCTGGCCGTCCTCCTTGGTGCCCTTGAAGCCCGGCGTGGAATCAGGGTCCACGCCGGCCAGCGAAAAACCCTTTCCTGCCCGCAGGGTCTCAGAGGGGTGCTGATCAAAGCCTGTGGCGGCGGACATGGGAAATCCTTTCGCGAAGTTCCACGGGATCGAAGCGCCCGTGAGCACAGGCTAGTTGCCCTGGTACCTGCTGAGGAAGTCCCCCATCCGGCCCACCGCTTCTTCGATGTCCTTGACGTTGGGCAGGGTGACCATGCGGAAGTGGTCCGGGCGGACCCAGTTGAAGGCCCTGCCGTGGGACACCAGGATCTTTTGTTCCCTCAGCAGGTCCAGGACGAACTTCTCGTCGTCGCGGATGTGGTAGACCTCGGGGTCCAGCTTCGGGAAGAGGTAGAGTGCGCCCCGCGCCTGCTGGGTGCTCACGCCGGGGATGGCGTTGAGCATGTCGTAGGCCTTGTTGCGCTGCTCCAGCAGGCGCCCGCCGGGCAGGATCAGGTCGTTGATGCTCTGGTACCCACCCAGCGCCGTCTGGATGGCATGCTGGGCCGGAACGTTGGCGCACAGGCGCATGTTGGCCAGGAGGCTGATGCCTTCGAGGTAGTCCGCCGCGTCCTTCTTGGGGCCTGAGATGGCCATCCAGCCGGCCCGGTAGCCGCATACCCGGTACGCCTTGGACAGGCCGCTGAACGTCAGGCACAGGACGTCGTCGCCGGTCAGTTTGGCCAGGTTGATGTGGACTGCGTCCTCGTACAGGATCTTTTCGTAGATCTCGTCGGCAAAGACCACCAGGCCGTGCTTCTCAGCAAGGGCAACGATCTTCTTCAGCGTCTCTTCCGGGTAGACCGCGCCGGTGGGGTTGTTCGGATTGATGACCACGAGTCCCTTGGTGCGGGGCGTGATCTTGGCTTCCATGTCCTCAAGGTCCGGCTGCCAGCCCGTTTCCTCGTCGCAGAGGTAGTGGACGGGCCTGCCGCCGGCGAGCGCCACGGACGCGGTCCACAGCGGGTAGTCCGGAGTGGGGATCAGGACTTCGTCACCGTCATTGAGCAGGGCCATCAGGGACATGGTGATGAGTTCGCTGACGCCGTTGCCCAGGTAGATGTCATCCACGTGGATGTTCTGGATGTCCCGGGTCTGGTAGTACTGCGAGACGGCGGTCCGTGCGGAGAAGATGCCCCGGGAATCGCTGTAGCCCTGGGCGTGCGGCAGGTGGCGGATCATGTCCACGAGGATGGCGTCCGGCGCTTCAAAGCCAAACGGCGCGGGATTTCCGATGTTCAGCTTGAGGATCCGGTGCCCCTCCGCTTCCATCTGCTGGGCAGCCTGGAGGATCGGCCCACGAATGTCATAAAGGACGTTGTTGAGCTTGGTGGACTGCCTGAATTCTGCCATTCCTCAAATATGCCACAGGAAGGATGGACGGCCGTTGAGACGTCAGCCACAGGGTGCGCGCGCCGCCACCCGGAACGGACGACGGCGGCTGCCGGACTTCTGGAAGTCCGGCAGCCGCCGTCGTCCTGCTTGTGGTCAGGAAGGAAGCCCTACTTGATGATGCCCTTTTCCTTGAGCCAGGCGTCCGCCGCTTCCTTGGCACCCTGCTTCTGGCTGCCGCTGACGGCACGGTTCAGGTTGATGAGGTCCTCGGTGGTCAGGATGCGGGACACCGAGTTGAGGGCCTCCCTGGCCGTGTCGGTCATCTTCGCCTCGTTGTACAGCGGAACCACCTGCTGGGCGATGAAGTTGTTCTTGGGGTCTTCAAGGACCACAAGATCGTTGTCGGCGATGGACGGGGTTGTGGTGTAGATGTCCGCCACCTGCACCTGGTCCTCCAGGAGCGCCTTGAGCGTCACGGGACCGCCGCCGTCACTGAAGGGCTCCAGTTTCTTCGGCTCGCAGTTGTAGTTCTCCTTCAGGCCGGGCAGCCCGTAGGCCCGCTCGGCGAAGGTGGCGGGGGCGCCCACCACGATCTCGCTGCACACCTTGGCCAGGTCCTCGAGGGACTTCAGCTGGTACTTCTCGGCCGTGGCCTTGGTGACCACCATGGCATCCTTGTTCTCGGCTTTGGAGGGTTCCAGCACCGCCAGTCCGTCCGGCAGCTTCTCCGGCAGGGCCGCCGCGATGTCCTCCGCCGACTCCTCGGACGCTTCCTTGTCCACGTGCAGCAGGAGGTTGCCCGTGTAGTCCGGAACCACATCCACCGATCCGTCCTGGACGGCCTTGATGTACACCTCGCGGGAGCCGATGTTCGGCTTGGTGGTGGCGGTGATGCCGGCGGCGGTCAGGGCTCCTGCGTAGAGTTCCGCCACGATCTGGCTTTCCGGGAAGTCAGCCGAGCCGACGACGAGGGACGTTGCTTCCCCGGAGGCTGCGCCGGTGGTGGCCGGCGCGTTGCTCAGCGGATCGGAGGACCCTCCGCACGCGGACAATGCCATGGCCAGGCCGAGCCCGGCGGCGAGCCCGCTGAATGCCCGCCTGCCGAGGTGGTGTGGACGGCTTTCCTTCATGATTTACCTCCTTGTACCACAGCCTCCGTCAGGACGGGGTCTGTGAGATCGGCCGCAGCCTGCTGGCTGCGGCGGGACTGGCCGGAGGCGCCTGTTGCCAGGAACAGCCTCTGGAAAAGGGACAGGACGAGGTCGACGGCGATGGCCAGCGCTGCGATGAGCAGGGACCCACCGAGCATCTGGGGGAAGTCGCTGAGGACCAGGCCGTCGAAAAGGTAGCGGCCCAAACCGCCAAGGTTGATGTAGGCCACCACGGAGACCGTGGCGATGACCTGCAGCACGCCGGTCCGGAAGCCGCCAAACATGACGGTGAGGGCGTTGGGCAGTTCAGCCCGGAACAGGACCTGCAGTTCGGTCATGCCCATGGCGCGGGCGGCATCCACCACGTTGCGGTCCACGCTGGAAATACCGGCATAGGTGCCGGCCAGCAGCGGGGGAACCGTGAGGATAACGAGCGCCCAGATGGGCGGCATCAGCCCGATCCCGGCGAGCAGCACGAAGAGTGTCAGCAGGCCCAGGGTGGGCAAGGCGCGCAGCGCACCGGCGAGCGCCACCACGGCAACCCTTCCCCTGCCCGTGTGGCCCACGTACATGCCAACGGGGACGGCAATGGCAACAGCGATCAGCATGACCAGGCCGGTGTACTGGAGGTGCTCTCCCAGCCGGGCGGGTATTCCTGCGGCGCCGGTCCAGTGCAGCGGATCGGCCAGCCAGGCGAAGGTGTCGGTGAAAACGTTGCTCATGCCCGGTCCCCCTCAGCGGCCGGCACCAGTCCCGGGCGGATCTTTCCGGCCCGCTCCCACGGCGTGAGGAGCCGTTCCAGCAGGACAAGCAAAGCGTCCATCAGCAGGGCGAGGACAAGGATGGCAATAATCCCCACCACGATTTCCGTTATGAAGCCCCGCTGCAGCCCTGATGTGAACAGCATGCCCAGGTTTCCGATGCCAAGCAGCGCTGCCACGCTGACCAGGGAGATGTTGCTGACGGACACCACCCGGAGCCCTGCGAACATCACCGGCAGGGACAGCGGAAGGTCCACCCGCAGGAACCGGGCCAGCGGTTTGTATCCCATTGCCACAGCGGCCTGTCCCACGTCCTCGCTCACCGAGTCGAAAGCGTCCAGTGCGGCACGGACCAGGAGCGCAACCGCGTAGATGGTCAGGGCCACCACCACGTTGAGCGGGTCCAGGATCCTGGTGCCCAGGATGGTGGGAAGGATGATGAAGAGTGCGAGTGACGGAATGGTGTACAGAAGCGAGGATGCGGTCAGCACCACCGAGCGGAGGGCCCGGTTCTGCCGGGCCAGCTGCGCCAGGGGAAGGGAGATGACCAGTCCCAGGACCATGGGGACCAGGGCAAGCACCAGGTGCTGGCCGGACCGTTCCAGGACCATGTCGATGTTGGCCAGGAACCACTCCATCAGAGTGCAGCCTGACGGAGCTGGCGTGCTTCTTCAATGAGGGCCAGTACTTCGCCGCCCCGGATGACACCCTGCACCCGGCCCTCCGTATCCACTGCGACGCCGAGGCCCGACGGCGAGGACAGCGCAGCGTCCAGTGCGCGGCGCAGGCTTTCCCCGGGGCGGAACAACGAACCTCCCGGAATGAGGCCGGTGGCAGTGCCGGGCGTGGACCAGCCCAGCGGGCGCATCTCTTCGTCAACCACCAGCTGCCAGCCGCTTGTTGCGTCCGGATCGGTTCCGGAGCCGGTGCGGCCGCGGACGATTGTCGGCACCGAGTGGAGGGTCACGCCGTCGGAAGCGGTAAAGCCAAGGTGCCGGAACCCCCGGTCCCGTCCCACGAAGGAGGCCACGAAGTCGTTCGCCGGGGCACGGAGGATTTCCTCCGGCGTGGCGTACTGCGCCAGTTTTCCGCCCACCGCGAAGACGGCCACCCTGTCGCCCAGCACGGTGGCTTCATCGATGTCGTGCGTGACGAAGACGATGGTCTTGGCCAGGTCCTTCTGGAGCCGCAGCAGCTCCTGCTGGAGCTCGTCCCGGACCACGGGATCCACGGCGCTGAACGGCTCATCCATGAGCAAAATGGGTGGATCGGCGGCGAGCGCGCGGGCTACCCCCACGCGCTGCTGCTGGCCGCCGGAGAGTTGCGACGGGTAACGCTTGGCGAGCGGCCGGGCCAGGCCTACAACGTCCAGGAGCTCCTCCGCGCGGCGGCGGGCATCCGCCTTGGACACGCCGTTCAGCCGGGGAACGGTGGCAATGTTGTCCAGCACGGAGCGGTGGGGCAGCAGCCCGGCCGACTGCATCACGTACCCCATGGAGCGGCGGAGTTCGGGCGCCGGCACGGAGGTGACATCCTTGCCGTCCACCGTGATGGTCCCGGAGGTAGGTTCCACCATCCGGTTGATCATCCGCAGCGAGGTTGTCTTGCCGCAGCCTGACGGGCCCACGAAGACGGTAATGGAGCCCTTGGCGATGGACATGGAAAGATTGTCCACGGCCGGCTGCCCGCCCTGGAACTGCTTGGTAACGCTCTGAAACTCGATCATGGCCTGGTCCATGGCGCGGACTCACCTGTTCTCTGGGACGGCCTCTGGAAGCACCGCGACATTGTCATCAGCACGCTGATAGTTACGGTAACCCAAACCGGGGCCGGCAACACCTGCAGCGCCCCGAATCCGGGCAAAGGAATCCCTACTGTAACCATTCGGAGCCGCGGGCGTGCCGGATGGGAACCGTCCTTCCGGCCGGAAACCACCATGGCTCTGGGCGCTGTTCCGCCGCGGGAAGACCGGCCTAAAGTGGTGGGGTGACCAATTTGGAAATAGCACCGCAGCAGGAACTCTGTCCGCCGGCGGCCCCTGAAGGCAGTTCCGGACCCTGCCTGCAGCTGTGGCCGCAACGCGAAGTGCCGCTCGGCGGAGTCCGCGCCATGAACGTCCAGCGGACGCTTCCGCAGCGTGGCCTCCCCACCATCGGGGCATGGTGTTTCCTGGACAGCTTCGGCCCGGACCGGACTGCCATGTCCGTGCTTCCCCACCCCCACACCGGCCTGCAGACAGTGACCTGGCCGCTGGCCGGCCGCATCCGCCACCGGGACAGCGTGGGCAGCGATGTTGTGGTCCGGCCGGGTGAACTGAACATCATGACGGCGGGCCACGGCGTCTCCCATTCCGAGTTCGCCGTGCTTCCGCCAGCCGGGGAAGCCCTGCCGGTGCAGCGCGGGCTGCAGCTCTGGGTTGCCCTGCCCGGCGGTGAACGGCACCGGGAGCCGGCCTTCGAACAGCACCGCGAACTTCCCCAGGTCAGTGGTAAGGGTTTCACCGCCACGGTGATGGTGGGCGAATTTGCCGGCGCCACTTCCCCCGCCACCATGTACTCACCAATCGTGGGTGCGGACATTTTGTGTGAAGGCGCCGCCGTGCTGCCGCTGAACGCGGGGTTTGAGCACGGCATCCTGGTGCTCGACGGCGGCCTGGCGGTGGACGGGCAGGAGGTTCCACCGGGCCCGCTGGGCTACCTGGGCACCGGCCGTGCGGAGCTGCAGGTGCAGGCGCTCCCCGGGACGCGCTTCCTCCTCATCGGCGGCGAGCCCTTCCAGGACGAGCTGCTGATGTGGTGGAACTTTGTGGGCCGCACCCACGACGAAGTGGAGCAGGCCAGAAGCGACTGGGAGGCGCAGGCCGGCCTCCCGGACACGGAAACGGCGGCGGCACGGTATGGCCTGGTTCCCGGCCACGGTCCGGACGCGGGGCCAGAGGCTGGACGCATTCCCGCCCCTCCCCTGCCCGGCGTGCGGCTGACGCCCCGGAAGCGGCTCTAAAAAGGCCAGCGCGGGTCAGGCCTGCTCTGCCACCAACTGCAGCACACCGAACACGGGTTCCTGGTCCAGCACGCGGATATCGGTCACGCCGGCGTCCGTCAGATGGCGGCGGAACGAGTGCTGCAGCGGTGCCACGTTCATACCCAGGCCGCCGCCCAGGATCACGGGGCCGGTAATACCCAGCTGCTGCAGCACCTGCAGCGCCAGGCCGGCAAGGTCCTTCCCGGCCTGGTCCAGCAGCGCCTGGCTTTCAGGGTGGCCGCCCGCCGCGGCCTCCACCACATACCGGGCCTGCTGGGCCCAGAAGCGCCGGCCGGTCTTCGGTGAATGGAACAGCGCGATGAGGCGGTTGGGGTCGCCCACTCCGCAGGACTGCAGCAGGGCCGTGGTGAGTTCGTCGGCGGGCAGTCCCCGGTTCATCCGGCCCAGGCTGTGCCGGACCGCTTCGCGGCCAAGCCAGTAACCGCTGCCTTCGTCGCCCAGGAGGTAGCCCCAGCCGCCTGCCCTGGCCTCGCCGCCGTCGGCATTCCTGCCCCAGGCGGCCGAGCCGGTGCCCGCAATCACCGCGACTCCCGTGCTCGCGTGCCCGGCGGCCAGCAGCAGGCGTGAATCATGCACCACCGTCACCCGTGCACCGGGCACGTGCGGCTGGATCAGGGACGCCAGGGCTGCGGCGTCGTCTTCGGTGTCGATGCCGCCCGAGCCCGCGTAAACCTGGGACACCTGCCCTCCGCCAATGCGCGAGAAGAGGTGGGCAAGGTTGGCGGCCGCCTCGTCGCGGCTCACGTTCTGCACGTTGGAGCTGCCGGCGGACTCATCCGCAACCGGCACCCCGTCCTCGAAGCGGACCCCGTGGGTCTTGGTGCCACCGATGTCCAGCCCGATGATGACACCGCCGGGCGGAGTTGATGCGGGAACCTGGGGGGCGGCGGGGAGCGCGGAGGAATTTTCGGTGTTGGTCACGTCACAAGGGTAATGGTGCGGGGGCGGCGGAAGGCCCATCCCCGCATTTCCCGGCATCAGTCAACGGGACCGCCGCCGCACCAGCCCGGCCAGCAGTCCGGGCCCCTCCGTCACCACCATGTCCCGGAACAGCCGTACCGGCACCGGCTCCGCGCCAGGTTTCCGCCGCCGCCAGGACAGGCCCACCTCGCGGAACGCCAGGCCGGAGTCCAGGGGAACTTCGACCCAGCCCAGGTTCCCGGTTTCGGGGCTGACGGTACGGCCCGGGGCATCACCTCCCGGCGGCAGGATGCTGACGCCCAGGCCCGCGGAGACCAGTCCCCGGACCGTGTGCGAGTCTTGGCTTTCGAACGCGATGCGCGGCCGGTAGCCGGCCTCGCGGAACAACGCATCGGTGAGCGAACGCATGCCGTACCCGGGCCCGAGCGCCACGAAGGGGTCTGCCCTGATGTCGGCGAGCCGGGCGGAGGGCTGTGCGGCGAGGGGATGGCTGTGGTGCACCACCAGGCGGAGCGGCTCACGGTACAGCGGCGCCGAGGACAGGTTCCGGCCGGGCGGCGCCACGGGAGCCGTCAGTGCCAGGTCCGACCCACCCGAGGCCAGTTCGTCAAGGCAGGCGTTCCGGGCGCCCTGGCTCAGTGTGAAGGCAGCGCCGGGATGACGGGTCCGGAAGGCACTGATCAGGAGCGGCAGGGCTGCCTCGCCGAACGTGTGCTGGAAAGAGAGGGAAATCCTTCCCCGCACCACGTCCGACTCGTCGCGGACGAGGTCCAATCCCGCCTGGAACGCCGTGAGGGCCTGCTCGATGTACGGCAGCAGGGTGCGGGCGGCGGGTGTCAGCCGGACTCCCCTGCCGTCCCGGACCAGGAGTTCGGTACCGACGACGGCGCTCGCCCGGGCCAAAGCGCGGCTCACCGTGGACTGGGGTACTCCGAGCAGTTCCGCGGTTTCCGTGACGTGCTCGGTGCGCCCCAGCTCAGCGAGCACGGGCAGGAGCGGCAGCAGCTGCACCAGCTGTTTGTGGTCTGGCTCCATGTGCTTGTTCTCCCACTTTCCTGCTCCCCACCGGCCCAACCGGGTAGCGCCAAGTGTCGTTTTGACGGCTCATAACGACACTTGGCGCTACCTAGTTGGGAAAAAGCCGCCGAGTTTGGAGACGCATGCGAAATTGCTATCAGTTTTACACGACGCATGCATTGGATGCATCTATGCGGAAAAGCTACGCTGGCGGCATGGCACACATCGTCCGCCCCACCAGCGCTCCGTTCCCGCGCTGGAACGGACATGCAAAGGGCTCGACGGCGTACGTCAGGATCCTCGCCGGCCTGTCCTTCGCCGGTGTGGCCACCTTCGCCCAGCTTTACTCCACCCAGGCCGTACTGCCGATCCTGGCCTCAGACCTCCAGGTCAGTGCGGCGGAGGCCGCCCTGACCATCTCCCTGGCCACGGTGGGCCTTGCGGTGACTGTGATTCCGTGGTCTTTCCTGGCGGACCGGATCGGCCGGGTCCGGGCCATGGCATGGGGCATTTCGATAGCCACAGTCCTTGGCCTGCTGGTTCCGCTGTCCACCAGCTTTGGCATGCTGCTTGCCCTGCGGCTCCTGGAAGGAATGGCGCTGGGCGGCATCCCGGCCATCGCCATTGCCTACCTCAACGAGGAAGTCACCAAAGCCCACGCAGCCCTGGCGGCCGGAAGCTACGTCGCCGGCACCACCCTGGGCGGGCTCGCCGGACGGCTGGTGGCCGGTCCGGCCGGCGAACTGTGGGGCTGGCGCGCGGCGGCACTGGCGGTCTCCATCCTGGCCACCCTCGCCGCCGTCGCCTTCCTCATCCTGGTGCCGAAGGCCCAGGGTTTTGTCACCGCCCCTGCCGCCGGGCTGCGCGGGGCTTTCCGGACCCTCGGCGGCCACTTGCGGAATGTCCGGCTGCTGGTCCTTTATGGCCAGGCCTTCCTGATGATGGGCGGGTTCGTGGCGGTGTACAACTACCTGGGGTTCCGGCTTTCCGGCGAACCCTTCGGCCTTCCGGGAACACTGATCAGCCTGATCTTCCTGGCCTACCTGTCGGGGACCGTCACGTCGCGCTGGTCGGCGGGACTGACCCTTCGCTTTGGCCGCCGGACTGTCCTGCTCGCAGGCCTGGCGTTGTCCACGGCCGGCCTTGCCCTGACGCTGACGCAGTCCCTTGTCCTGATCCTGGCCGGCCTGGTGGTGTTCACCGGCGGTTTCTTCGCCGCCCACAGCATCGGGGCGGGCTGGACCGGTGCGCTTGCCAGCACCGGCCGGGCCCAGGCCGCCTCGCTGTACAACCTGGCCTACTACCTCGGGTCCAGCATCATCGGCTGGGCCGGCGGCCTGGTGTTCCAGTCCCTTGGCTGGAATGCCCTGGCCGCGGCAGTCATGGTCCTTGCCTGCCTCACTGCGGCGGCTGTCGCCGTCGTCCATCCCGGTACGGAACGCGCCGCGGCCTAGAAGCCGGCGGCACTGCGGTTCCGCCTACCAGGGTGCTCCCGTGAAGATCCTGCTCTCCCCGCGGAAAGCGGCAACGCGAAATTCGGCGGCCAGCCCGCAAAGTACCTGGTACCGCAGCCGGGCGCGGCTAGGATGAAACCCAGGACCGTCACGAGGAGCTGCAGTGAGCACGAATGCCAGGAACGCCAGGCCGGGAGCGCATCTGGAACCGTTGGACGCGATTGACGAGCGGCTCCTGGCGGCCCTGGTGGCCGATGCCCGGATCTCCAACAAGCAGCTCGCGGAACTGGTGGGAATCGCCCCTTCCACCGCCCTGATGCGCACCCGCGCCCTGTCAGAGCGGGGAATCGTCCAGGGCTACGAGGCTAAGCTCAACCTGTCCGCGATCGGCCGGTCCGTACAGGCGCTGGTTGCCGTGCGGCTCCGGGCCCATGACCGCGACCAGATTGACCGTTTCACGGGCAGGGTGCCGCACCTGCCTGCCGTGCTGTCCACCTTCCACACCTCGGGCTCGGTGGACTACCTGCTGCATATTGCCGTCGCTACCACCGAGGACCTGCGGGACTGGGTTCTGGACAACCTGGCGACGGACCCCGTGGTGGGGCACACCGAAACAACGCTGGTGTTCGAACACATCCAGGGGAACCACGGTCCGCTGCCGGATTAGCAGGGCTGCCGCAACCTGCTGGCCGGAATGTGCCTGCCGGAACGTGCCTGGGCAGGCTACCTGTGCCGGCCGATCAGCGCGAGCCGGAGCGTGACGGCCGACAGGATCAGTGCCGCACCGCCGCACAGCCCCACGAATCCGGCCACGGCAGCGGGCAGGCCGAAGACGCCGGCTGCCCAGCCAAGGCCGAGGACCGGCACCGCGCTGCCAAGGTAGGTGATGACGTAGACGGTGCTGACAATCTGTGCGTGCCGCGATGCCTCCACCCTGGCCGCAACGTCGTTGAAGACGGTGCGGAACGCGATTCCCTGGCCCACACCGGCGGCAAGGGCGGCGGCCACCAGCAGCACGGGACTGTGCCATGCTCCCGCCGCCCCCAGGAGCAGGACGGACACGCCCAGGACCGCCAGTCCGGCCGGAACCGTGTAGCGGCCGCGGAGGGTCAGCAGCTGGCTCAGCGCGGAGGACGCCAGGGCGAGCCCGGCCAGGACGCCCACCAGGGGGCGGGAATCGGTGTGCAGCACCTGCGCAAAGTAGCCGGGAGCAAGCGACAGGCAGAAACCGAAGACCGCAAAGCTGAGGAATCCGACGCCGGCGGCGAGCCAGAAGGCGCCCCTCGCCTCTCGGGACACGGAAGGGAGGCGCGGCGCGAGGGCCTTCAGCGGCCGGGAAGGCTCGGGGAGGCTGATCGCGGGGCGGGCACGCAGCAGGAACAGCGGCACAAGGAGCCCGGCCAGGATCAGTGAATGGACATAGTACGGGGCTGTGGTGGCGCCCGGGAGGAGTGACAGCAGTCCCCCAATGACCGGCCCCGCCGCCACTCCCCCGGATGAGGCCAGCAACGTGAAGCGGGAGGCCCACTCCGGGCGGGACGGAAGGAGTTCGCGCAGGGCTGCGGCACTGGCACCCGTGGCCAGCGCAACCGCTGTCCCCTGCAGTGCCCTGCCGGCACACAGCGCGGCGAGCGTCTCTGCTTCGGAGAAGAGCCACCCGCCGGCCAGTCCTGCAAGGACGGCCAGGATGAGCGCCGCCCGCCGGCCGATGTGGTCAGACCAGTGTCCGGCCAGCATCAGCGTGGCAACCAGGGACAGGACGTAGCTGGCGAACGCGGCGGTGACTCCCAGCGTGGACAGCCCAAGTTCGGCCTGCAGGAGGGGATACAACGGTGTCGCCAGGTTGGCGCCCACCAGGAGGGTGAAAATTACGGTTCCCGCCATTACGAGCCGGGTTGTGGTGGACGCATCCCACCCGGCGGACGCAGCAGCCGGGGCCGGGCGCATGCGGAGTTCACTGAAGACCGTCATCGTGTGCCGCCTCTGGTTCATACCGCGGTGGAAATCCTTGTGGGAGTCCGGCGCGGGGTGGATATCCGATGCCTCAAGAGTGCGTTACTTCTGCTCCTTTGACCGGATTTCCATGGAAGAATTGCGCAGGATCATCAATTTTGCCGTCCGTATGTGACTGAGAGTGACTATATGAACCAGTTGGACCCCACCGACCTCAAAATTCTCCTGGCAATGATCCGCGATCCCCGGATCCAGATCGGCGAACTGGCCGAATCGCTGGGCATCGCCAGGAACACGGCCCAGACCCGGGTCCGGCGCCTCCTCCGGGCGGGCGTGCTGCGGCCCGGCGGCCGCGAGGTGGACCTGGAGGCGGTGGGCTATGACGTGGTGGCCTTTGTGACCATCGAGGTCTCCCACCGCGAACTGGACGGCGTGGTCGCTGCGCTCCGGCTGATTCCCCAGGTCCTGGAGGTCCACGAAATCTCGGGCCGTGGGGATGTCTGGTGCCGGGTGGTGGCCACAGACACCCACAACCTCCAGTCCTCGCTCCGGCAGGTCCTGAGGATCAAGGGCGTGATCCGGACCGAAACGGTCCTGGCACTGCACACCCATATCCCCTACCGCACCGAGCCCCTCATCAGCGGCCTCGCCAAGGCGTCCAACAGCTGACGCCATGGCCGGGCGGCTAGGATTTCCAGAATGGATTGGCTCTCATACGTTTCACAGATCAACTGGCTTGCCGTGCTGCTCGCCTTCGTCGCAAGCATGGCCATCGGCTTTGTCTGGTACATGCCTGCAGTGCTCGGCAACCGCTGGATGGCCGCGATCGGCAAGACGGAGGACGACCTGAAGAACATGAGCGGCGGCGCCGGCATCTGGCTGCCCATGATGGTGGCTGCGGCACTGACGGCGATCCTGCTGGCTGTCCTGATCGCCAGGCTTGGGCTGGACAACGCCCTGGCCGGCGGCCTGTTCGCCCTGGTTATGGGCCTGGTCTTCCGCGCAGGCGGCCACGTCATCCACAACGGCTTTGCAGGACGCCCCGCAGCCGTCACCCTCATCGATTCCGGCCACGACCTGGTGGCGATGGCGGTCTCCGGTGCGATCATCGGAGGAATGTCCTGATGGCCGCACGCCCCTCGCCCGGGGCCCGGCGCCCATGACCATCATCGACAATGCCGTCTATGTGGACGGCGTGCGCCACGTGGAACCCGAGAGCCTCGAGCAGACCTTTGACATGCTTGCCCACCACGGCGGAATGGCCTGGATCGGGCTGTACCGGCCCACGCCGGAGGAAATGGCGGCGGTGGCAAGCGAGTTTGGCCTCCACGATCTTGCGGTGGAAGACGCCATCTCCGCGCACCAGCGCCCCAAACTGGAGCGCTACGACGACAGCCTGTTCACCGTCCTCCGGCCCGCCCGGTACGTTGACGACTCCGAAAGCGTGGAGTTCGGCGAACTCCACATCTTCACCGGCAAAAACTATGTGGTCACGGTCCGCCATGCAGAGATGGCCGGCGTGGCCCGGGTGCGGCGCCGCATGGAGGCCCGGCCCGACCTTTTGCGCCACGGGCCCGAAGCTGTCCTGTACGCCCTGCTGGACCGCGTGGTGGATGACTACGCGCCTGTGGTGGCCGGACTCGAAAACGACATCGACGAGATCGAGGACCAGCTTTTCAGCGGCGACACCACGGTGTCCCGCAGGATCTACGAACTGGCCCGGGAAGTCATCCAGTTCCAGCGGGCAATCCATCCACTGCCGGACATGTTGCACCAACTTGAGCGTGGATTCGAGAAGTACGGCGTGGAAACGGACCTGCGGCACAGCCTCCGCGACGTCGAAGACCACGTAGAGCGCGTGATCTCCCGGGCGGACTCCTTCCGGGACCTGCTGCAGAACGCGCTCACCCTGGACGGCACCCTCACCGCGAACCGGCAGAACGAGGCCAGCGCCGAACAGAACGAGCAGGTGAAGAAGATCTCTTCCTGGGCCGCGATCTTCTTCGCGCCGTCTTTCGTTGCCGGCGTGTACGGGATGAACTTTGACCACATGCCTGAGCTCCACTGGGAACTGGGCTACCCGTTGTCTATCGGTCTCATGATCGCGATGGCGGCCCTCATGTACGGAATCTTCAAGAAGAAGGGCTGGCTGTAGGCCATGGCCGCCGAGCCGGGGCCTCCGGCCCTCCCCGGGGGCCGCATCCTGGTGCCCGGCAGCAGCCGGCAACTGGCGGTATACGGCCTCTTCCCGCCGCCACCCGGCCGGCACCGGGCGGCACATGCCGGGTCCCACGTTTTTGCCGCCAAGGCCTGCGAACCGGAACTGCTGTGGATCAGCTTTGACGAGCTGTGCGCGCCGGGTGCGTCCAGGGAGGACTACTCCTTCCTCGCAGCAGGGGCGGAGCTGTGGGTCATTGATGGTGTTCCGCCGCCTGAGCCATCGGACGCCGGTCCACGGGCGGAAGCATGGGAGCTCTTTGCTGCCGCACTTGCGGCAGCGGCGGCCCGCGGAACAACCCTGTTCGTGGTTGGTACCGCCCCCATGGACTGGGGTGCCGCGTCCGTGTCTGCGGATGACGCGCGGCTTCGTTCCGCACTGGCGGAGACCGCCCGGCTACTTGCGAAGCTGAAGCGGGTGGAGTCCGACGAAACTGTTGCCGTGGAGGGCGTGTCAGGGAGTTAGTGCGCGGGCCTGAGCCCACCCTTCACCAGGTCGCGGCTGCCGGCGTAAACGACCGCTGCCACGGCGAGGACGGCAACCACTCCGGCCAAAACACACCACGCCACGAGGTAGGGGTAGGGACTGCCCTGCAGGTCGGCGAGGAAAAACTTCGTGAAGCTGTTGAAGGCGGCATGGAAAAGGACCACAACCGGCAGGCACGCCTGCGTGCTGTTGTACAGCCAGGCGAGCAGCACCGACTGCGCAAGGATATACACCGCAAAGGGCGTCAATGGACGCTGGCCCGGGTCCGACACCAGTTCCGGAAGGTGCCAGGGAAACCACGCCAGACCAATGATCAAGGCGGCCCGCAACGCGCTGTAATCCCGTTGCAGCCGCGGCAGCAGAAACCCGCGCCAGCCGAGCTCCTCAAAGATGCCGACCATAAAGACCGTGACCACGATCGAACCGGCAACCTGCAGCAAGTCAGCCGGCTCCCAGCGTGGGACCGGTGCCCCTGCGGCCACCGCAGCCCACAGGGCAAGGCCGGGGGCAACCAGCGGCATACCCAGTGCCACGCCGTACCACGCAGGGTTGGCCCGCCAGCGTCCAAACTGGCGCAGAAGGCCCAGCAACTCAGGGCGGCCTCCCACCAGGAAAGCAACCAGGACCGCCGCCAGCCCCGGCCCGAAGGGCACCAGTGGACTGCTCTCCGGGTTCAGGAGCACCAGCGGCCAGATGGACCAGGAAATGACGTACGCCAGCCCAAGGTAAAGCGCAATGTCGTGCCGGGCCGCCCAATCCCGCAGCCGGTGGCCGTGAACCGCCATCACAGACCTTCTTGGAGTCGTGCATGAGTGGGTGTTAAGTCTGGCATTCTCTGCTGCCGCCAGAAAGCCAACCATGCCCCCGATAAGTCGTTAGGTAGGTCATTGGGTTCTGGGGTGGACCGCGTGGACAACGGGCCGTTCGGCGCGTCCGCGCACGCCGGCCGCCGGATAAGATGAAGTAGTTCCCTGGAGGGCGTGTCAGGAATGAGTCCGCCGGCCTGCCTGCCGTTGTGAGCCGCGCGAGGACTGCGCCACCGACGGGGCCCATCCACAGTGGAGGCATCACACTATGAAGCACTTTCTGCTCAGTATCCAACAGCCCGACGGCGGTGCTGCGCCGCCGGAGATCCTTGAACCCGTCATGCGTAAGGTGGACGCCTTCAACAGCGAACTGAAGTCCGCCGGGGCGTGGGTCTTCGCAGGAGGTCTGGATCAACCAGCCGGGGCCGTGGTGGCACGCAGCAGGGCCGGCCAAGTGACCATCACACAGGGCCCCTACTTCCAGGGGAACGAGCACCTCGGCGGGCTCTCCATCATCCTGGCCCGTGATCTGGCTTCCGCGCTCGAGTGGGGGAAGAAACTGGCGGATGCCACCATGCTGCCGGTGGAGGTGCGGGAGTTCCAGGGCGGCCCCAGTGATCATTTGGCCACTTGACGAACCGGGTTTCAGGCCACACCCCCTGCTGGGGGCAGGGTATTTTGTGGAGCTAAGGAGATTCGAACTCCTGACCTCTTCGATGCGAACGAAGCGCTCTACCAACTGAGCTATAGCCCCGGAGGGATCCGCCCCTGCAGGAGCGGCACCGGTGACCCTAGGCTACAAATTTTCCCGGCTTAATGCCAAACTGCAGCCTCGAACCCCGCACCAGCGTTCCGTAGGAGACGCATGGAATAGCCTCACGGCACTAACCTGTCAGGCGCGGCGGCGCTGCAGGACGTCGTCGAGGTTACTGAGCGCACTCTGCGCCTTGGACAGTTCCTGGCCCTCGGCGGCTGCCGGCGCAGCAGGCGGCGCGGCGGAAACGCCCTGCTTCAGGGACGGCTTGCCCGTGGCTTTCGGTGCCTCCGGGAGCTCCAGCGGCTCAGGTGCCGGGCGCTCGGCCTTGGCTGCCTCAACATAGACGGGTTTGGGAACCTCCACCGGTTCCCACGTGGACGGAGCAGCTGCACTGGCTGCGGAGCCGGCAGCTTCCGCGCTTGAATCGCCTGCGGCAACCGCCACAGCAAGGGCGGCCTCACGCAGTTCCATGGCAGTCAGCGGCCTGATCCTGGGCTCGTGTGCCTCGGCGTCGAAAAGGGGGTTGTCCTGCTTCGCCGGAGCTGCTTCCGGCCGTGGCGGGACGCTGGCAGCGGGTTTGGGCTGCCGGGCCGGTGCGGTCATGGCGGCCCGAAAGGCTGCGTTGACCTTTGCCCTCCTGTCTCGAACGGCCAGCCAGCGCAGGAGGACAACGGATCCGGCGGTGAGCGCAAGGCACGTCAGGGGAAGGGCAGGAGCGCCCAGCCCGAAGAGCGAAAGCACACCTGAAACGAACGCGGTGACCAGCGACAGCAGCCCAACCAGGGCAATGCCGCTGCGTCCGTAGCGAATCCGGAACGTACCCCCGGTTGGGGAGCCGGCAGTGGCGGTCGCGGGTCCGGCACTCTTCCTGGTGTCCATGGCTTTCTCCTGCTGGGCGGCGACGTTCAATACCAAAGCGGCTGGCGGTTCCGGTGTTTCATCTGCTGCGGGCTCCGCCAGGAAATCGCCGGCTGGCTGGAACTGGTGCCTGCGGTACCGGAGGACGTAGGGCGCAACCCACACAATCCAGAGCACGACGGCAACCACAAGGATCACTGAGCTGCTAAGGGGGAAGTCCACACTCAAAACCGTATGAGTATCCTGTCCGCTGCGGCAGCATTAGCTGCGGTGTGTCGTGGCGCAGCCGGCAAATCAATGGATTTATGACGGCCGCAAGGCGAGCCAGGGCCGGAGCAGCCCGTCCGGGACCTCTTCCGCGGTCAACGCGAACGACCGGTGGTCAGCCCACTCCCCGTTGATGTGCAGGTAGCGGGGCCGGTATCCCTCGTCCCGGAAGCCCAGCTTTTCCACCACGCGGAGGCTTGGTCCGTTCTCCGGCCGGATGTTAATTTCCATCCGGTGCAGGCCAAGTGTCCGGAAGCAGTGGTCCGTAACCATGGCCACGGCAGTGGGTGCAATGCCATGGCCCGCACGGCCCCGGTCCACCCAGTAGCCGAGGGTCGCCATCATCGCTGATCCCCACACGATCGATGAAACGGTCAACTGGCCAATAATGGCGGGGCTCCCGGCGGTGGCAATCCGCTCGGTGATAACGAAGGGCAATGCAGTAGCCTGCGCTGCCTGCGACTTCAATGACCGGACCATTTGCCGGTAGTCCGGGAGGCCTCCGGCAGGATCCGGGTTGGAAGCTTCCCACGGAGCAAGCCACTCACTGTTGCGGGACCTGACCTCGGTCCACTCCTTCTTGTCCCGGTACCGGATGGGCCGCAGGACCAGATCCCCGCACTCCAGGGTTACGGGCCAAATGGGACCAGCGCGCACGGCGCTACTTGGACAGGCCGGCGGTGAACCCCGGCAGCCACTCCCGCAAGCCCGGCCCCAGGTCCTCGCTGTCAATGGCGAGCTGGACGCAGGCCTTGAGATAGCTGAGCTTGTCCCCGGTGTCGTAGCGGCGCCCGCGGAACACAACGCCGTACACTCCGTACCCCTCGCCTTCGCCGGTCGCCAGCTCCTGGAGGGCGTCCGTCAGCTGGATTTCGTCTCCGCGCCCGGGGGCGGTGCGTTCCAGGACCTCAAAGACGGCAGGGTGGAGGACGTAGCGGCCGATCAGCGCAAGGTTGGAGGGCGCCTCTTCCGTGCTTGGCTTCTCCACCAGGCGGTTGACGCGAACGTAAGATTCGCCGTCGATCGGCTGGACGTCAGCGCAGCCGTAGGCGCTGATCTCGGACGGTTCCACTTCGATGAGCGCGATGACGGACCCTCCCGTTTTCGCCTGCACGTCGATCATGGTGCCCAGCAGTTCGTCCCGGGCATCGATGAGGTCATCGCCCAGCAGCACGGCAAAGGCTTCATCACCAACGTGCTGCTTCGCGCGCAGCACGGCGTGGCCCAGACCGTGCGGGTCTCCCTGCCGGACGTAGTGGATATCGCCCAGCTTGCTGGCGGCCTGGACTGATGCGAGTTTCTCGGTGTCCCCCTTGCCCTCAAGGGTGGACTCGAGGGACGGTACCCGGTCGAAGTGGTCTTCCAGTGCCCGTTTGTTGCGCCCGGTGATCATAAGGAGGTCGTGGAGGCCGACGTTCACGGCTTCCTCAACCACGTACTGGATGGCAGGCTTGTCCACGACGGGAAGCATTTCCTTGGGCATCGCCTTGGTTGCCGGCAGGAACCTGGTACCGAGTCCGGCGGCAGGAATGACGGCTTTGCGAACTCTCGGGTTACTGGTAGTCACCGGACTAATCTAACGTCAGCGTCAAGCATTCAGTAAACAACGGAGCCAGTGATACATGATGGCGCCGGACAGATGGACAACACTGGTAACCGGCCGCGCGCGGCAGTTATGGAGGAAACACGTGACGCTTGAGGAAACCAAAGCAGCCAAGGACCTGATCCGTGCTGCCCACCGCCGCCGAAGGGCTGCGATGACATCCCTGGAACGCGAGGAGGCCGGAACCGCTCTGGCCAAGCGCGGCGCGGCGTGGGCGGCTTCGGTGATGCCGGCAGAGGAGGCCACGGTGTGCGTCTACCTGGGCGTCGGCGCGGAACCGCCCACGCTGCCACTGATCGCAGCGCTTCACGACGACGGCCACAGGGTTCTGCTCCCCGTCTGTGAACCAGGGCGTGAGCTCGGATGGGTTTTCTGGACCCCGGGCATTGAACTCGCGCGCAGCAGGTTCGCCCCCATCCTGGAACCGGTCGGGACCCGGCATGAGATTGAGGTTGCCGGGGAAGCCGCTGCGCTGTTCATCCCTGCCACGGCCGTCGACCTCGCAGGCAGCAGGATCGGCCAGGGCGGCGGCTACTATGACAAGTTCCTGGGCCATCTTGCGTCTGCCGGGAAGCACATTCCCCTTGCCGCAGTTCTTTATGACGGGGAATTACTGCCCGCTGGCGCGATTCCGGTGGAGGAATTTGACCGTCCCGTGCCTGGCGTCGTGCTTCCTTCCGGATTCAGGGACCTGGCGAACGCCGCTTGACCGCAAAGTCCGGGCGCAGGGGAATGCTAGAATTGGCACTCAGGCCCTGTGACTGCTAATGGGACATCCAGTTGGATCACCAAGCGGCAGTCCGGGACCTCTCGTTTGCCCAAGAGGAGGAGCACCAGTGCCAACGTATGCGTACGCCTGCAAGGATTGCGGCCATGCCTTTGACATCGTCCAGTCGTTCTCGGACAGCTCTCTGACGTCCTGCCCCGAGTGCCAGGGTGCCCTGCGCAAGAAGTTCAACAGCGTGGGCGTCGTCTTCAAGGGTTCCGGCTTCTACCGCACGGACTCCCGGGACGCCAAGGGCAGCACGGTTTCGGCTGCTCCCGCCGCTCCTGCTGCAGCGCCGGCATCCGCGCCGGCCGCTTCGGCCCCCGCCGCTGCCAGCTGACGCACGGTCCTCGACTCAAAGCCCGCCGGGCGGTTGGGCAAGGTTGTCCACATACCGCTAAGGGCACTGCCAGATCTCTTTGCGCCGCCCCTAGCGTAGGCACATGCCTGCATACCGCCAGTCCAGCCCGAACACCTCAAGCGCGCCACATCCCGGACACTTCCGGAAACCACGAGTGCGGCGCCGCCCCGGCAGGGTCCGCGGCTCCGGCCGCGTTACAGGCAGGCGTCCTCCCGCGCGATTCGCGGGCTGGCTGAACCGCAACAGGCGCCTCGCTGTGGCGCTGCTGCTCTGCGCCGCGGCCGCCATCACGGTGCACCAGCTCACCCCCGCCCCCGTCTACACGGTGACGGCGCTGGCCGCCGCGAGGGATATCCCCGCCGGCGCCGCACTATCGGAGGCAGACCTCGCCGCTGCACAGGTTCCGCCCGGCATGATGGCCAGCGGATTCCTCAAGGAACCTGGTGAGGCGGCAGGCAAGCAGCTCGCGGCGCCCCTGCGCAAGGGGCAGCTGCTCACGGATGCCCAGCTTGTCGGTCCAGGCCTCCTGGCCGGCACTCCCCCGGGATCTGCTGCCGTCCCCCTTCGGATGGCAGATCCGTCGTCCATCCAGCTTGTCTCCCCGGGGCAGCTGGTGAACGTGGTCCTCACCTCGGCCAACGGCTTCGACCAGCAGGACCCGCCCCAGATCCTGGCCTCCGGCGTGCCCGTGCTGTGGACCTCAGGCCACGGTGGCCAGACTGGACAGTGGCTGGGTACCGCCGAGACAGACGGCCTGATAGTTGTGGCCGCAACCGCGGAACAGGCAGCCCGGCTCGCAGGCGCCTCCACCCAGGGCAAGCTGTTCTTCGTGCTGGTGGGGCCGTGAGGACCTCAGCCCCAGTGCGGCGGTTTCTGCTCCTTCAGCCAGGCGTCGTGGTCGTCGTCTTCCCGGTCACCCCACGCACGGGGGTCGTCCTC
The DNA here is from genome assembly GCF_046097905.1 of Pseudarthrobacter sp. NKDBFgelt. Lineage (NCBI taxonomy): Bacteria > Bacillati > Actinomycetota > Actinomycetes > Micrococcales > Micrococcaceae > Pseudarthrobacter > Pseudarthrobacter sp. NKDBFgelt. The sequence continues at coordinate 64,361 of NZ_JBJURL010000011.1, forward strand.
GGAGGCCTTGTTGGGCACGGCCGGCCCCGCAGGCATCGCAGAACTGTTGGGCCCGGTGCCGGGTGTACCGTCCTGGTCCTGCCCGGCTTCAGCTTCGGCGGGCTGCCCGGCGTCCGGAGCGTTGTCTTCTTCGTGGTCCTGGGGCATGGTGCCCGCCTCCTTGCTGTCCTGGTCTCCGGCCGGTGCGGGATCGTCGCTCTGCGCAGTTGGCAGGCCTTCGCGGGCTGGCACGGAGTCGCCCTGGCTGGCATCAGCCATGGCCAGCCGTTCCCGCTCGCCCTGGCTTTCGGCGTCGATCCCGTTGAGCGCCTGGTCCACGTCGTCGTCGAGGAAGGCGACGGACGCGGCGGCACGGCCGGAAAGGGCCATTTTCTCGAGTCCCAAGTACCCGGCAATCCTGTCGGCGCAGGCGGAGGGATCGGTGAACACCTCGATGGTCCACAGCGGCATGTAGCGCCATCCCAGGCGCTCCAGCAGCTGCGGGCGCAGCCGGCTGCGCTCCCGCACGCTCATGGTCCGGTACTGCTCCGTGCCGTCCGATTCAATCGCAACCGGCCACGGCAGGTCCGCGTGCTCCTGACCCATGGTGCTGAGGGGATCAGCGGCGGCAACCACGTCGATGGCGCCGTCATACTGGTGCCACACCCGTGCGCCGCGGGCACGCAGGCGGTCCCCGAGGTCGGCAACCAGGGGATCCGCCCCCAGCGCCTGCTCGCTGGCCGCAGCCCGTGATGCAGGAGTTCCAAGATCAGTATTTCCCGCAATTTCGCGGTCCAGCAGCGAGTACAGGTCCACGGCTCCGTGGCTCAGCCTGGTGTGGTCCAGGTCCTCGGGCCGGAAACAGGTGAGGACGTGCATGGACCGGCGTGCCCGTGTCATGGCCAAGGCAAACTTCTCCCGGCCGCCCTCGGCGGAAAGCGGCCCGAAATTGTGCAGGGCGCGGCCGTGCGGGGTGCGGCCAAAACCGGGCGAGAAGATGACGTGATCGCGCACCAGTCCCTGCGCCCGTTCCAGGTCAACCACCCGGAAGGACTCGGGACCGGCGCCAAAGAACCCCGCCAGGCCAGGGTAGTTGGGCAGCTGCAGCCGGATGGACTCCCCGATCCTGGCCGCATGGCGGAGGCTCGCCGTGACCACGGCCAGGGACGTACGCGGGCGGAGTCTTGCGTGCTCGAAGACCAACTGGACAACGCGGTTGACTTCCGCCACCACGGATTCGACGCCTTCGTGGTCGGCGCTCGGCAACCCGGTTCCGTCCGGAAGGTATTCAACCAGGAGGGAACGGTCCAGCCCGGTGGCGGACTGGCCTTCCGGCAGCCGCCGCAGGCCGCCGTCGTAAAAATTCTTGCTGAGCTGCAGCACAAGGTCCTCGTCCACCGCACGGTACACGAAGTTTAGCCGCCACACAGGAAGCACCTGCGACAGTGCGCTGAAAGCACTGTCCACGCGGTGGTGCGCTGATTCTCCGGGTGCGAGCCTTTCCACTCCCACCGTGAAAGTCCGGGGGCTGGCGATCCGCGCATCACCGAACGCGATGACTTGTTTGGCCCGGGCCACGGACGGCAGCACAGCCTGGAGGGACGTCGCTTCTGCGTCCAGGATGACGACGGCGTCGAAGCGCTGTTCCGCCGGCAGCAGGCCTGTCATCAGGTAGGGGCTGACGGACCAGACCGGGACCAGCGTGCCGATCAGTTCCGGTGCCTGGGCCGTCAGCGACGGCAGGGATACCCGGCCGTCCTTGAGCAGGCTCCGGAGGAGATCCGCCTGGCGGGGATGGGCGGCGAGGGCGCTGCGCCAGCGCTCTGCGAGGTCCCAGCGAAGGCGCGCGGCACCGCTGGCGATATGGGCGTTGTCAGCCAGGCGGTACTCGGCCTCCAGCCTGCGGAGGGCGTCGCCGTCGGACATTGCCAGGTAGTCGTCGCCGCTGATCATTGCCTCGAGCGCCGACTGCCACCACGCGAGTTCAAGCTCGGCGGCAACCGAGCCGGCCGGAACTTCCCGCTCCGCGAGGTCGGCGAGGAGCTCGCCCAGGCCGTGCTCACGCATGTTCTCCACCAGAAGCGTGCGCTCCGGAAGTGTCTTCAGGGTGTCGGTGTCCGCCACCAGCCGTTCAAGGCGCTCCATCAGCTCCTCGTACCGGACCGTGGCGAGCGAGCCGCCCGCCGCCGTGTGCCGAAGGGCCTCCCCCAGGCGGGACAGGTCGCTGTCCAGGGACCTGTACATCGCATTCATTTCGGCGAGCCCCGACGGAACGGCGGGATGCCGCTGCGTGGTGGCATAGCCTGCCCACAGCGCCCGCTGCTCCTGGACCAGGAGCAGCGACGTGTGAAGGTCGGCGATGTGGACTCCGGGCCTGACGTACTCCTTCGCCACCCTGCGCAGCCTTGAGCGCTGCATGGACGTCATGTCGATGCCGCGTTCCTTGCGCCAGGATGAGGGCGCGGTAGCCGAAATGAGGTCGGTGACCGGACGGTCGAAGATGTCCGGGGTGAACTTGTCCAGGCTTCCGCGTACCGCCACCAGGAGCTCGAGCTGCTCGCCCCACTCGGCGAAGGAGGTACCGAGCCGGATCTCCGCGTGCTCGGCTACTGCCTTCATGCGGTCGCGGAGGACGGGCAGGCTCTTCTCCACGGAGCGGACCAGCTCCTGGGCTTCCTCGGTCTCCTTCCGCGTCAGCAGCCGGGCGCCGTGCCACGGGCTGGCGGTTGATGCCTTGCTGAAGCTGCCCAGCTCCGCCGCACGCTTGAGCCGGCTGGCAAGCTCCTCACGGTCCCGGATGTTGTCCAGGACGCTCCGCTTCAGCCGCACCGTGGTGGCCGGCGCCGGGTGGATTGACGTCAGCTCCGCCAGCGACTGCATGGCCTGGTACGGCGAGCATCCCCACCGCTGGCGGACGTTGTGGAGCGAGGCCACATGGTCCATCAGGGCGTGGCGGTGCTCGGTCAACGTGGTGTGGAGGTTTCCGAGCTGGGGTTCCAGCGACTTTTCGTTGCGGACAATCGCACGGACCAGCTGGGCCTTGAGCTGCTGGGCGGTGACGTTCCCTGACAGCTGGAACAGGATGGACTCCAGGCCCAGGCCTTCCAGCTGGCCGGACACTTCGTTGAGGCTGGCACGGCGGTCCCCGACCACCAGGACAGTCTTTCCGGCATCCACCAGCGCACCGATGGTGTTGATGGCAGTCTGCGTCTGGCCGGTACCCGGCGGGCTGCTGACAACCAGCGAGTCGCCGGCACGGGCAGCATCAATGACGTACTGCTGGTCGGTGTCCGCGTCCAGCAGAAGCAGCTCGTCCTTGGGGTGCCTGGTGTCCAGGGAAGGGAAGCGGGAGGGGTCCGGCTGCTCCACGTCCACCATTTCGCCGCCGCCCGCAGTGGCCAGGGCGGAAATAAGCGGGTTGGAGTCGTTGATCCAGGGGTCGTCCAGGTTGCCGGAGAGGTCGGCGAAGGTGGAGACCAGCAGGTTGTGCTGGGCCTCGGCGCCATGGATGGGCCTGATCAGGGTGCCCAGCCGGTCCAGGACGGGCTGCGGATCGAAACGGGCAGTGCTGTAGGCCAGCCGGGTGACGGCGTTGACGTCGAAGACGATGCCGTGGATGTTCTTCAGGTGCCGCACCAGCGCGGGGTTGATATGCGCCTGCTCCGTCAGCTGGAGTTCGTAGTCGTCCTCCCCGGGCCGGACGGTCAGCGAAATGGCGGTGAGCATGACCGGCGCCGAGATGCGCTGCGGTTTGCCGCCCACGGCGGACGTCCACACAACGGTGCCGGCAGAGAGGTAGCCGGCGTCGATGCCGCGGTCGTTGGCCAGCTCGAAGATCTTCGAGCGGATGTTCCGGGAAGCCCGGGCTGCCACCACGTACTGCTGCCGGTCCCGGATCAGGGTGGAGAGGCGCGTCTTGCGCCCGGCCATCAGCTGGGCCAGGCCGGACGGGTGCGCGTGCGTCAGGTCGATGGAGCCTTCAGGCGTTTTGGTGAAGCGCAGCATCGTGTCTGCCCCGGTAACGGGCTTGAGCCCGGACAGCCATTTGCGGAGCTCCTCGGAGCCCTCCGGGTGGCCTTGACCAACTGACACTTCTGCCTTCTTTTCTGCGTTTGCACGTGACGTCCTGGACCATACCGGCATACGTTCGAGCGTAGCCGCTAAGACGGCGGGACTGAGAGACCGCAACACGTGATGGGCCTAATTTGCGGAGGTTTTTGCCCCGGGAACACCAGTGGCCGGCTCCCTTGGCGGAAGCCGGCCACTCAGGATGCTATTCCCACTCGATGGTTCCCGGCGGCTTGCTGGTGACGTCCAGCACCACACGGTTCACGCCCTCCACCTCGTTGGTGATCCGATTGGAGATCCGGGCCAGCAGCTCGTACGGGAGCCGTGACCAGTCCGCCGTCATGGCGTCCTCGGAGGAGACCGGACGGAGCACGATCGGGTGGCCGTAGGTGCGGCCGTCACCCATGACGCCCACGCTGCGGACATCCGCCAGCAGGACGACCGGCATCTGCCAGACTTCGCTGTCCAGGCCGGCTGCGGTGAGCTCGGCGCGGGCGATTGCGTCGGCCTTGCGCAGCAGGTCGAGCCGTTCCTTGGTGACCTCGCCGACGATGCGGATGCCGAGGCCGGGGCCGGGGAAGGGCTGGCGGCCAACGATCTCCTGCGGCAGGCCAAGCTGGGCTCCGACGGCGCGGACCTCGTCCTTGAAGAGTGCACGCAGGGGTTCAACGAGTTCGAACTGCAGGTCCTCGGGAAGGCCGCCCACGTTGTGGTGGCTCTTGATGTTCGCCGCACCTTCGCCGCCCCCGGATTCGACGACGTCCGGGTAGAGGGTGCCCTGGACCAGGAACTTGATCTTCTCACCGTGGGCTGCAGCCTCGGCGATGATGGCAAGTTCAGCTTCTTCGAAGGCGCGGATGAATTCGCGGCCGATGATCTTGCGCTTGGTTTCGGGATCGCTCACGCCGGCCAGGGCGGACAGGAAGCGTTCCTGTTCGTTGGCGACATACAGCTTCACGCCGGTGGCCGCCACGAAGTCGCGCTCCACCTGTTCGGCTTCGCCCTCGCGCAGCAGGCCGTGGTCCACGAACACACAGGTGAGCTGGTCCCCGACGGCGCGCTGGACAAGTGCGGCGGCGACAGCGGAGTCCACTCCCCCGGAGAGGCCGCAGATGACCCGGGCGTCGCCGACCTGCTTCCGGATCCGCTCCACCTGCTCGTCGAGGATGTTGCCCGTGGTCCAGTTGGGTTCCAGCTTGGCGCCCTTGAAGAGGAAGTTCTCCAGGACCTGCTGACCGTAAGCGGAGTGCTTCACTTCGGGGTGCCACTGCACTCCGAACAGGCCTTTTTCCTCGTTGGCGAAGGCAGCCACTTCGGCGCCCGCCGTCGTCGCAAGGACCTCGAAGCCCTCCGGCGCCTCGTGGACGGAATCGCCGTGGCTCATCCAGGTGTTCTGGTGCTGGGGCATGCCCTCCAGCACGGAACGGCCCTCGCCAAGGATGGTGGTTTCAGTGGAGCCGTACTCCCGCAGCCCGGTCCTGTCCACCTTGCCCCCGAGGGCGTTGGCCATTGCCTGGAAGCCGTAGCAGATGCCGAAGACGGGGACGCCGGCTTCGAAGAGGTCGGCACCGACGCGGGGGGCGCCGTCGGCGTAGACACTCGAGGGGCCGCCCGAAAGGATGATGGCGGCGGGGTTCTTGGCCAGGAGCTGCTCGGTTGTGTAGGTATGCGGAACCACTTCCGAATACACATTCGCTTCCCGGACGCGGCGGGCAATAAGCTGCGCGTACTGGGCACCGTAGTCAACAACCAGCACCGGCTTCTGGGAAGTCTGGGATGCAGTGGGAGTAGTCACCGTACTAGCCTACTGGGCGCCGTTGCACCGGCGCATCTTGAGAAGCCGGGCTGTGACGGAGCGAACTGTCAGCGCCCGCATTCCCGCCTGACAACCGGTCAGTAGCGCTGGGGTGCCTGGGGGTTCGCCGCGAGCTCGGCTTCCACCTCGGCGTGGAACTTCTTTTCAACGATGAAGGAGAGGAAAGGGACCACGCCGCCGAGGGCCAGCAGGATCAGCTTGAGGAACGGCCAGCGCATCAGCGCCCAGAGCCGGAAGTTGGACATCAGGTACACCACGTACATCCAGCCGTGAACAATCAGGACAGCTACGGACAGGTTGACGCCGCCCAGGACTCCCGGAGGTTCGGCATCTGCGAAGCCGAACCCGAAGGGCTGGCCAGTGACGGCATTGGTTCCCCCGGCGAAGAGGTACTGCCCGAACCCGTAGCGGGCAACCAGTTCGGCGCACAGCAGCAGCAGCATGCCACCGGTGAGGTAGGCCAGCACCTTGTAGAACTTCAGGGCCGAGCGGATCTGGGCCTCGGTTCCGCCAAAACGGCGCTTCTTGCCGCCCGCTTTAGGGCCTGCATTTATGCCTGCGTCAGTGCCTGCGGCGGCTGCTGGGTTTGCCGGTTTAGGGTCAATCATGGCTGTACCTTTTGCTCGTTGTGTTCTGGGTGCTGGTTGTCTTCATCGCTGTCCTCGAGGCTTTCCTCAAGGTCGCGGTGGTAGTCGTCCTTCACGAGCCGCCACCAGATGAAGAGGGCGAAGCCGGCGAAGACCACCCACTCGAGCGAGTAGAAGAGGTTGAGCCAGTTGATCTGCTGGGCGGGCGGCTGCGGGCCGATGTCCAGGGGAAGGAGTTCGCCCGGCACCGCGGCGGCGCTGAGGTCCACGCCGTCGGCTACTTCGGCGGTGGCGGCCACGAATCCGGGGTAGCTGCTGACCTCCCAGTAGTTGATCAGCTCTGCCACGGACACCGCCGTCGCCTCACCTGGATTGGGTGCCGTTCCCGGGACGGGCGCCTCGGACGGCAGCAGCCGCCCGATCAGTTCAAGGGTGCCCGACGGCGGTGCTGGGGCATCGCCGGGTTCCGCCACCCAGCCGCGGGCCACCGGGATCCAGGTCTGCGGTGAGGCTGCGGCGCCGGTCAGGGCCGGTGCCCCGTCGACGGCGAACGCGGACACCACCCAGTAGCCTGTCTTGCCGTCATGCAGCCGCCCCGGTACCAGGAGCTGTTTTGCGGGGTCATAGGATCCCTGCGCCGAGACCATCTGGTCCGCGTCGGTTCCGTGGAAGAACTCGCCCGGCTGGAGGGTGTCCGTTAGCGGCTGGACCTGCTCGGTGGCCGGGTTCGTGGGCACTTCAGGCTGGGTGGAGCGCCCGAACTGCCACTGGCTCAGGAACACGAAGACCCCGGAAACAGCGATCGCGAAGACAAAACCGGCGATCCATCGGGGCTTAAGGGCTGTTTTCCACACGTCTTAACCGTACTTCGTAGCGCTGTAGAACAACTAAACGCGAGGCCAGGGCCGGGGTCCTGGCTCCTCGCCGGACCGGTGCCGCAGTCGGGTCAGTGATCGAAGAACACCAGGCTCGAGTTGATGAGTTCGGCGATCATGTCGGGATCGTAGGCCCGGCGCAGCGACTCCCGGAACGATTCCTTGGAGAGGGACCGGGCCAGCGTTGCCAGGACCTCAAGGTGGTCGGAGAACGAACTCGCCGGGGTGGCAATCAGCAGGATCACCGTTGCCGGACCGTCCGCGGCACCGAAATCGAGGGCGTGCCCGTATTTGGTGATTCCTACCGCGATCGAGGTGCGGGAGACGAACTCGCTGCGGGCGTGCGGCAGGCCGATGCCGCCCGGCAGTCCCGTAGCCAGCTGGTGTTCCCGGGCGTTCACATGCTTGAGGAACCCGTCCAGGTCCGAGATACGCCCGGCGGCATGCAGCCGCTTGGCGAGCTGGGTAGCGGCGTCGACCTTGTCCTTAGCCTCCAATTCCAAAATCACCATATCGGGCGTGGTGAGCTCGGCATCGTACCGGTCAAGTGGTTCCGCCAAGGCGTATCCCTTCAGTCAGCGTTGCTGGTGCCGTGAATCCCTCAGCGCAGGGGCACGATGTCTTCCACGCCCAGGCGGGCGGCGTCTGCGGATTCGTCGTCCGGCTGTTGTTGGCTGAGGCGTTCGGCCTCCACCCGTGCAATGTAGTGCCGCACTTCGTTTTCACGCTGGGCGTCACTCCAGCCAAGGACGTCACCCATTAGTTTAGCGACAACAGGAACAGCGGACACTCCGCGGTCCCAGGCTTCGATGGAAATCCGTGTCCTTCGGGTCAGCACATCATGGACGTGGCGGGCGCCCTCATGGGTTGCGGCGTAGACGGCCTCGGCCTGGAGGTAGTCGTCGGCGCCCGGAAGGGGCTCCGCGAGGGCCGGATTCTCCTCGATGATGGACAGGACCTCGAAGGTCATGGATCCATAGCGGTTCAGCAAGTGCTCAACCCGCGCAACATGCACGCCGGACTCCTCGGCGGTCCGGTTGCGGCGGTTCCAGGCTGCCCTGAAACCGCTGGCGCCCAGCAGCGGAATGGTTTCCGTGCAGCTGGGCGGGACCCGCTCGTCCATGGTGCGGGTGGCCTCGTCCACCGCGTCCTTGGCCATGACCCGGTAGGTGGTCCACTTTCCGCCGGCCACCACCACCAGGCCGGGAACGGGATGGGCCACCACGTGTTCACGGGACAGCTTGGCAGTGGAGTCGTTTTCCCCGGCGAGCAGCGGGCGCAGGCCGGCGTAGACGCCCTCAACATCTTCGCGGGTCAGCGGCCGCTTAAGGACCTTGTTGACGTGGTCCAGGATGTAGTCGATGTCCTTGCTGGAGGCAGCCGGATGGGCTTTGTCCAGGTTCCAGTCGGTGTCCGTGGTGCCGATGATCCAGTGCCGGCCCCATGGAATGACGAACAGCACGGACTTTTCGGTGCGCAGGATCAGGCCGACAGTGGACTGGAAACGGTCCCGCGGTACCACCAGGTGGATGCCCTTGGAGGCACGGACCTTCAACTGGCCGCGGTCGGTCACCATGGCCTGGGTTTCGTCCGTCCACACCCCGGTGGCGTTGATGACCTGCTTGGCGCGGATGTTGAACTCGGTCCCGTCCTCATGGTTGACGACCTTTGCGCCCACCACCCGTTCGCCTTCGCGGAGGAAATCCACCACCTTCATCTGGTTGACGGCATGGGCGCCATAGTAGGCGGCGGTCCGGACCAGGTTGGCGCAGTACTTCGCGTCATCCACCTGGCCGTCGTAGTAGCGGATGGAGCCCACGAAGGCGTCGTTCTTGAGGCTGGGGGCAGCACGCAGGGTGCCCCGTTTGCTGAGGTGCTTGTGGAACGGCACTCCCCGGCTGTGGCCGCCGGACACCGACAGGACGTCGTAGAGCGCGATTCCGGCGCCGACGTAGGGCCGTTCGAGGAAGGGCTTGGTCAGCGGATACAGGAAGGGCACGGGCCGGGCCAGGTGCGGCGCCAGTTCGGAGAGCAGCAGTCCCCGCTCCTGCAGCGCTTCCTTTACGAGGCCGAAATCGAGCATCTCCAGGTAGCGGAGGCCGCCGTGGATGAGTTTCGATGACCGGGAGGACGTACCGGCAGCCCAGTCGTTCGCTTCAACGATGCCGACGCTGAGGCCGCGGGTGACGGCGTCCAGTGCTGCCCCGGTGCCAACGATGCCGCCGCCGACGATGAGGATGTCCAGTTCCTGGCCGGGGTCCGCCGTGGCGCGCAGCCGTTGGATGGATGCTTCCCTGGCTTCCGGGCCAAGGGCCCCGCCGTTAACAGGAAAATTCTTCATTGAACGCCTCCAGTGCCTCAAGTGCCGGTAGTAAAACCACCCTACTTGCTTGCGGCACGCTTGGGCAGGAGGGCAGCGGCTGGATGCCGCCGCAGCCCTCCTGGTTCCAAGGGGAGAGCGTCAGTTTCCGGAGTACGGGGAAACCACGACGTCGACCCGCTGGAATTCCTTCAGGTCCGAGTAGCCGGTGGTCGCCATGGAGCGGCGCAGGGCGCCAATGAGGTTGGAGGTTCCGTTGGTGTGGTGGCCGGGCCCGAAGAGCACTTCCTCCAGCGGTCCCACGGTGCCCACGTTGGCGCGGTCGCCACGGGGAAGTTCGAGGTGGTGGGCTTCCTGGCCCCAGTGCCATCCCTTGCCCGGCGCCTCTTCGGCCCGCGCCAGGGCGCTGCCCAGCATCACGGCGTCGGCTCCCATGGCAATCGCCTTGACGATGTCTCCCGAGGAGCCCATGCCGCCGTCGGCAATGACATGGACGTAACGGCCGCCGGACTCGTCCATGTAGTCGCGGCGGGCGGCGGCGACGTCGGAAATGGCGGATGCCATGGGCGAATGGATGCCCAGCGCCCGGCGGGTGGTGGTGGTGGCGCCCCCGCCGAAGCCCACCAGCACACCGGCGGCACCGGTGCGCATGAGGTGCAGCGCGGGCGTGTAGCCGGCCGCACCGCCCACGATCACGGGAACATCCAGCTCGTAGATGAACTGCTTGAGGTTCAGGGGTTCGTCGTCCTTGGAGACATGCTCGGCGGACACGGTGGTGCCACGGATGACAAAAATGTCAACGCCGGCGGCCACCACGGTCTTGTAGTGCTCCTGGGTGCGCTGCGGGGTCAGGGATCCCGCCACCGTCACGCCGGCCTCGCGGATCTCCGCCAGGCGGGACGTGATCAGCTCAGGCTGGATGGGCGCCTTGTACAGCTCCTGCATCCGGCCGGTCACAGCCGGGCTGTTGGTTTCATCCTCCAGCGCGCCGATCTCGTCCAGGATGGGCTGCGGGTCCTCGTACCGGGTCCACAGGCCTTCAAGGTCCAGGACGCCGAGGCCGCCGAGCCTGCCCAGTGCAATGGCAGTCTGCGGGGACATGGCCGAGTCCATGGGCGCCGCAATGACGGGCATGTCGAACTTGTAGGCGTCAATCTGCCAGGAGACGGAGACGTCCTTGGGGTCGCGGGTACGACGGTTAGGGACGATTGCTATGTCATCCAGGGAGTAGGCACGACGCCCACGCTTGCCACGGCCGATCTCGATCTCGTAAGTCACTGCTCTAGGTTATCCCAGCGGCCGTGTTGTCCTTGTCTGGGACGGCCGTGAGGGGCTAGGCACCGGCCGGGATGGGCAGCGGTGCCCATGGCGGGGAACCGAAGAAGTCCGTAGCCTAGGGCCCGGGGGCTTCGGTGAACGCTCCCGTGCCCATTTCCAAGGAGAACCAACCATGGCCCCTGGCCTCTACGGTGCCGACATTGAGCAGTTGCGGTCCTTGTCCAAATCCATGGACCGTTCGGGGTTGCGCCTGATGGAAACCGAGCGCCAAATTACGAGCCTGGTAGCGGGCATTGACTGGAGGGGCAACGACGGCGGTCGCTTCCGCCGCGAATGGAGCGACACGTGGCGCCCCATGATGAAGCAGTCTTCGCAGTCACTGCTCGACGCCTCAAAGTTGCTCCTCACGCAGGCTGACGAGCAGGAAACAGCCAGCACCACCAGCGGCGCAGGCCCGGGCTCCGGGGGGCCGGCCACCCCCACAGCGCCTGGAGGACCGGGTGACACCGCGCCCGGCCCGCTCGACGCTGTCCTTGCCGTTGCCGGCAGCCCCGGCTGGTGGGGCGCCAATGCCGCAGTGACCGGGGCAGGTCTTTACACGGATAACCTCCTGGCCACCATGGCCAATGGCGGGCTCCTCACAAAGCTCACAAAATGGCCCTGGCTGAGCGCGCAGTACGCCCAGGTTCCGGGGGTTGGGTATGTACGCGGAACACAGCTCCTCAACGGCACGTCCATGCTGGGACGCCTGTCCGGCGGCCTGGGAATCATCACCGGCGGATTGCAAATCGCCCATGGCGTCCACACAGGCAATACCGGGATGGCGATCGACGGCGGCGTCTCCGCCGTCCTTGCGGCCGGAAGCTTCATCCCCGGAGCCGGCCCGTTTTTTGCAGTAGCCGGGATTGCCTGGGGCGGAATGGGCCTGCTGGCCTCGAACCTCGGTTATGGTTCGGCCTCCGAAATGGTCGCAGATGCGGCCATGAAAACCGCCGACGCCGTGGCCGACAGCGCTCAAAAGACCGTGGATGCCGTAGCCGACGGCGCCAAGAAGGTCTGGGGCTGGCTCACCTGACACCCCGGCTTCCCTAGAATCATTCCTGAGACCTGTCGACCCAAAGGCTGCCGTGACCATTCAAGAAGACGCACCACTGCTCATCACCGAACACGAACTCATTGCCCTGATCGCCCTGGCGGGAACCACGGGGGCGCTCAAATGCCAGAGTTTGTTCCGGCTGGACCACGCCGCCGGCGCCCCCCTCGAGCAGGCAGGTGTGGCCACCCTCCTGGAACGCGGGCTCATGACGGTCGAGGGGAAGAGCCTCGTGCCGGCCGGGCCTGCCACCGGCGTTGCAGGTGTCCTGGCGGACTCGGATGCCTGGCTGGAGGTCGCCCTGGTCACTCCCAAAGCCGAACACGTCTACTTCCTGTTCGGCTCAGGCACCGGCGCGTTGGTCCTCAGCCTCAGCAAATACGGCGTCCACGAGCTGCGTCCCCTGACCGATGCCGACGGCATGTTCACCACCGCCGTCGAGATGGTCACCTTCTACCTCGGAACCGCACCGGACGGACGCCCGGCGGCAGGGACGGTCCGCCGGCATCTTCCCGACGGCACCTTCCACTCCGTCCATATCAAGGTGGCGCCGGACGGGTCCCTGGAGATTGTCACCGGCGACGACGCACAGCCCGCCCCTGCAGCGCTGCGGCCGGAAGACCTCGAAGACCGGCTGCGCCAGGGACTGGGCCTGCTGCCGGCATGACTCATCACATTCCTTTCCCCGCCGGCGCGCCTGCGCATTCCCTGGACCACTGGCTCTCCCCTGAACTGGCCAGGGTCAGCCCGCCGAACGCTCCGTCCCGGCTGCGGCAGCTGGCCGATACTCAAGGAACCCTGGCGGCCGGCTGGAGCAGCGCGATCGCCGGCGGACCCGTCCTCGCCCTGGCAGGGGCGTTCTTTTCGGCCATGTCAGGAAATCCGGCCGCCGTGCTGGTCCTCGCCCCTCTGGGGGCCGTCCTGATGCTGCTGGGAATCTCCTCGTGGAAGCGGGTCCGTGCCCGGCTGCCCAATACCAGCCGGATTCTGATCAGCCGCGGCCCGGGCTCCGCCCGTGGCGGCATCACCATGGTGTCGGTACTGGCGGTTGCCCTGGGCGGCATCCTGTCCCTGTACCTGCCCTCTGCCCTCGCAAAAGACGACGGCACGGCCGCAACACTGGTGGGGTCCTTCGTGCTCCTCCTGGCTCTCCTGGTGGCCTGCATTGTGGTCCCGTCGGCAGTGATGGGCCGCTCCCGGCAGTCGTTCCGGCAGCGGGTCCAGGCGAACCCGGAACTCCGCAGCGCTGTGGAACAGGACCTGGCCGTCTGGCGCGATCCCCACGGCAACGCAGGCTACGGCCCACTCTGAGCGCCCGGGGGGCGGGCTGCAATTCCGCCACCCCGGCCTGCAGGCACCGGCCGGAGCCCGGTTGGCTACAGTTGCCTTATGGGTTCACGGTGGGTATTCGACGGCCACATTGCCGGCATAGGCACGGCCTCAGGCCTTCGCGCCGTGGTGGGCATCTGGCAGGAGTCGCCCTTCGGGCCCTTTGCCGACGTCATGGTCCAGCAGCCCTCCGGCCACCGGCAGCTCCTGGCCCCCGGCCCGGACGTGGCGGACTTCATCGCCGCCACGTACACGTTCGACGACGTCACGGAGGTTGATCTGTCGGCGCAGCTTGGCCAAGGGACGCTGGAGGTCGACGCCGGTCCCCTGGCGATCAGCGCACGCCTGGGCGGGCGGGCCCTCCTGGGCAGGGTGCTGCGGGCAGTCCCCCGGCGCCTTGCCGTGCACCCCGGCTGGCTGCACGCCATCAGTCCTGTCGCCGGGATCCTCAGCAACGGCTCCCGGACCTCCGGCACCGCGGGCAGCGGCCGGCGGGAGTATTACGGGGTGAGCGACCTGCACACCATCACAGCCGCCGTCGTGAGCTGGAACGGCGTTGACGCCGGCGCGCTGGCGCCGGTCCGCCCCGCCGTGACGTTCGGGTTCAGCAGCGTCCCGCCGCGTCCGGGCATTGCGCGGGTCCGCACAACGGTGGCGGAGTTTTAGACTCCGCCTGTTTCCGGGCTTGCTCCTGTGAGCTGGGATTCGAACATCCTGAAGTAGCGGCCGCGAAGCGCGACGAGTTCCTTGTGCGTCCCCTGCTCAACGATCCTGCCGTCCTCCAGCATGAACACGGTGTCCGCCTTCTCGATGGTGGCGAGCCGGTGGCTGATGGCGATGATGGTGCTGCTGCGGTCTGCGAAGAGGCGGCTGAAGATCCGGTGCTCGGCCAGGGCGTCGATGGCCGAGGTTGGCTCGTCCATCACCATGAACGAGGCGTCCCGGTAGAAGTTCCGGGCCATGGCCAGTCGCTGCCACTGCCCGCCCGAGAGTCCGCTGCCCTTACGCCCGCGCGGGTCCTCCATCCAGTTGCTGACGTGGTTGTCCAGGCCGTTGGGCAGTTTGTTGATGAAGTCCAGCGCCTCCGCGTCCGCGGCAGCCTTGCGGATGCGGGCGTCGTCGCGGGGCGAGTCGACGTCCCCGAAGTAGATGTTTTCCGCGGCCGTGGCGAACTCGTACTTGAGGAATTCCTGGCTCAGCACCGCGAGGTGCCGGTGCCACGAGGTGACGTCGACGGCGGCGAGGTCCACGTCGTCCAGCAGCACCTGCCCGGAATCCGGGCGGTAGAGCCCTGCCAGGATCCTGATCAGCGTGGACTTTCCGGCGCCGTTCTCCCCCACGATGGCGATGTGCTGGCCCTCTCGGATGGTCAGGCTGATCCCGCGGATCACCTCGATGTCGCTGCCCGTGTAGGTGAAGCGGATGCCCTTCAGCTCCACGGTCTTCGGTGCCTGCAGCAGCGGCGGGGCGTGCTCCGAATGCACGGGCATGGCCATGAAGAGCTCGTAGTCCTTGAGGTTGGCCAGGTCCTCGTCGATGGAGCTGAGGGAGGACACCAGGTTGTTCGCCGTGGACAGCGCCCGGCTGACGATCTGCTGCACGTAGAGGAACTGGCCCACGGGCTGCGCGCGGGCGATGATCTGCCCCACCACCCAGACCAGGGACACCACTTCAGCGCCGTATTGGAGCGCATCGGCGGCGAGCTGCTTGGGGATGTACCGCTTCTGGAAGTCCAGCCGCCGGCGCTCGTCCGCGTCCCGCAGCCGGGACCTGAATTCCATCAGGTAGCCCACGATCCCGTACAGCCGCATCTCGGCGATGTGCTGCGGCCGGAGGAGGTTGGTCTCGATCATGCGGCGCTGGCGGCGTGAGTCCACCTGGGTGTTCCAGTGGGCGATCTGCTCCCGCGAAAGTTTGAACTGGAGGTAGACGCTGGGGACGATGGCCACCAGGACGATCACGGCAATCCACCAGCTCACCAGCAGCAGCGCCCCGACGGCGAGGATCACCGACACGAGCTGGGTGAAGATGGCGGCGATGCGGTCCAGGACGCGGGCGTAGGAGTCGGAGAACCGCTTCGCGCGGTCGTAAAGGTCTACGGTTTCTTTGTCGTCGTACCGCCAGAATTCCAGGGCCAGGAACCGCTCGTACATCTGGTCCCCCACGATGGCCCCCACCTTGAAGCTCATCAGCTGCTGGATGTAGCGGTCCACGCTGCTGAACGCGCCCCAGAAGAGCCCCAGGGCGGCGGTGATGATGACGTAGACGATCGCCCGCTGGCCGGCGTCGGCGTCACCGGCATAGGCGGCGGCCAGCGCCGTGGTGGTCAGGGCGGCGAAGTAGGTGGTGACCAGCGGAAGCACGGCCGAGATCAGCGAGCCGAGCACCTTCATGACCACGGCGCCCGGCGAGGCCCGGAAACTGACCCTCAGCACCTGGGCTACGGCCCGGGCATACGGACGAAGGGCCAGCCGCCGTGGCGGCTGGCCCTTCGCAGGGGTGTTCACCCGTTCAGGAGGCGTTGTCAGCGGGAACCGTAGTTCGGCGCTTCGACGGTCATCTGGATATCGTGCGGGTGCGATTCCTTCAGGCCGGCCGGGGTGATCCGGACGAACTTGCCGCGGGCCTTCAGCTCGGCCACGGTGGGCGCGCCGGTGTAGAACATGGTCTGGCGCAGGCCGCCCACCAGCTGGTAGGCCACCGAGGACAGCGGACCGCGGTAGGCCACACGTCCCTCGATGCCTTCGGGAATGAGCTTGTCATCGCCGGAGACGTCGGCCTGGAAGTACCGGTCCTTCGAGTAGGACGTGTTCTTGCCGCGGGACTGCATGGCGCCCAGGGAGCCCATCCCACGGTAGGACTTGAACTGCTTGCCGTTGACGAAGATCAGCTCGCCCGGCGATTCGTCGCAGCCGGCCAGCAGGGAGCCAAGCATCACGGTGTCGGCACCGGCCACGAGGGCCTTGCCGATGTCGCCGGAGTACTGCAGGCCGCCGTCGGCAATGAGCGGCACGCCGGCGGGAATGGCTGCCTTGGCGGATTCATAGATGGCAGTGATCTGCGGGACGCCCACACCGGCCACCACGCGGGTGGTGCAGATGGAGCCCGGTCCCACGCCCACCTTGATGCCGTCGGCGCCGGCGTCGATCAGGGCCTGGGCGCCTTCCCGGGTTGCTGCCTGGCCGCCGATGACGTCCACGTGCGCCGCCACGGGATCGGACTTGAGGCGGCGGATCATGTCCAGCACGCCCTGCGAGTGGCCGTTGGCGGTGTCCACGAACAGCGCATCGACGCCGGCGTCCACCAGTGCCATGGCGCGCTCCCAGCCGTCCCCGAAGAAGCCGATGGCTGCACCCACGCGGAGCCGGCCTTCGTCGTCCTTGGTGGCCAGCGGGTACTGCTCGGCCTTGGTGAAGTCCTTGGTGGTGATCAGGCCCTTGAGCCGGCCCTGCTCATCCACCAGGGGGAGCTTCTCGATCTTGTTGGTGGCCAGCTTGTGCGAGGCTTCCTCGCGGCTGATCCCCACGTGTCCGGTGACGAGCGGCATTTTGGTCATGACGTCGCTGACCAGCCGCAGCGGGAAGTCGGACTCGGGGACAAAGCGGGTGTCGCGGTTGGTGACGATGCCGAGCAGGCGCATGTCCTCGTCGACCACCGGCAGGCCGGAGACGCGGTACTGCGAGCAGATCTCATCCAGCTCAGCAAGCGTGGCCTGCGGGCCGATGGTCAGCGGGTTGGTAATCATCCCTGACTCGCTGCGCTTTACCCGGTCCACCTGGTCCGCCTGGTCCTGGATGGACAGGTTGCGGTGGATGACGCCCAGGCCGCCCTGGCGTGCCATGGCAATGGCCATCCGTGATTCGGTGACAGTGTCCATGGCCGCGGACAGCAGCGGCGTGTGAACCGAAATCCGCTTGGAAATCCGCGAGGACGTGTCAGCCTCCGACGGGATGACCTCGGTGTGTCCAGGCAGGAGCAGGACGTCGTCGTAGGTCAGGCCAATGAAGCCAAAGGGGTTGTGTTCGGGCTCGGTCATGAGTGCGCCTCTTACCTTGGTTGCTGGACGGGTAGGGGTTGCAGCCGATGACCAGCCCGTCATTACGGGACTGGCCTGTGCAGGAAATGTTCCAGGACCGCCGCGGCAGGCGGGGACCCGGAGGCCGGAAAGTATTGAGTAAATATTAGAACCTCAGCGCCGATCCCCCTATTCCACGCGTGGAATGTGAGCAACCGCACGCCCACCGGGCGGTGAGAGCTGCGGAGCTGTCAGCTCCAGCCGGTGGCGGCCAGCAGCCGCTGTTCGAACATGGGGATCATGCTTTCCACGTAGGTCCGCGTGAGGTGGTTGTCGTCCTTGTAGACGTAGACGTTGCCCACCACACCGGGACAGATGCCCCGCGCGCAGATGAAGTCGCTGAGATCCATCAGGTGCAGTCCGTCCAGTTTTCCCCGGTAGCTTTCCAGCGGGGAGGGTTCCACCAGGGATTCCTCAAGGGACACACTGCACTCCGGTGCGTCCGGGCCGTTGCGCTGGATGCACTCAGGCATGTTGAACGTAAAGCGCGGGTTGTCCCGGATGCCGATGATCTCGATCCCGGCCTCCGCGAACGGCCGGACCCCCTCCAGGTAACCCGGGACCTCGGTCTCGAAAGGGGCTTCCTCATGCGTCAGCGATGCCACGGTGAACACTGCGTCCGGCTGATGTTCCAGGACGTAGGCGGCGCTGGCCTGGTTGTAGGCGTTGCACTCCGCATTCCGTTCCAGGGACTCCGCCCCGAAGCGGCACGCCGGCATCAGCAGCGTCACCAGTTCCCAGCCCCGCGCGGCGGCAATCGGCGCCAGTGCCCCCAGGTACTGCTGGGAGTGGGAGTCGCCCAGGACCACGATGCGCTTGGTTACCTCACCGTCCGGAACTTCCTGCCGGCATCCTTCGAGGATGGGGTTGCTGGTGGCGTTGGCCCCGGTGCAGGGGGCGTGGATTCCGGCCCAGTCGTTGTCCAGCGCCGAGGGGCCGGGGATGATCCTGGCCTCCGGGGCGGGGACGGCGGCGCTCTCCGGGTTGAGCGCGGCGGCCCCCGGCGTGAGCTCC
>NZ_JBJURL010000120.1:0-7599 GCF_046097905.1 Pseudarthrobacter sp. NKDBFgelt
CGAGGTGCTGATCGCCCTTGCGGATCCGATCCACCTGGCCGCGATGGCCGAGGTATACGGCCTGGCCGGGACTGATGGCGCAGCCGGGCACCTTCAGCGGCGGGCAGGCCCGGGATCTGGGCGTTGGTGCCGGGTGATGCGGTGTGGAGCTTGAGCGTGCACAGGCCCAGTCCGCGCTCCACCGGGCCCACGCCGATGTCCACATACTGCATGCGCCCGTAGGGGACGGCCATGGTGCGCTGGAAGAAGATGCCGGTCCTGACCAGGAGGTCGTCATCGCGTTCGGCATAACCGATGGCACGGACCTGCCGCGGGATGAGCGCCAGCCGCCAGAGGGCCGACACCAATGCCACCGCGGGCACGGCAACTGCCAGCCACAGCGGTGGCCAGTCCCACACGCCCGCGAGGACAAGCACCAGCGGCAGGGCCAGGACCAGCACGGTGGCCACGTTGGCCAGGGCCCACTGCACCATCCTGACGGTGACGTACCTCGGGGACACGCGCTGCCAGGTGATGCCGGGAGGGTCAATCGCCTCGGTACGCATATTCGCCTTCCCCGGCGGCTTCACCATGCACGGTACGGCCGGGTTTTCCCTCGATACCCTTGGTGTCGCCGTCCTCCGGCGGGATCTTGCAGAACCGCTCCACAAGCAGGCCCACCACGATCATCACCAGTCCCCCGCCGGCCATGGCAAGTGCCAGCCAGGTGATGCCCTGGTTGCTGCGCAGGCTCCAGATGCGGAGCTGGTCCAGGAAGATGCCCACATGCCAGCCCAGGAGCACGGTTCCGGCGTAGGCGCAGGCCTGGGCCAGAACCAGGGTCCGCGCGGCAAGGAGCGGGTCAAGCACGGGCCTTTTCCGGGCTACGTTCTTCGCACCAGTCCTGGCACCGGTGCCGTCGAGGCTGTTGCGCCACTTCAGCACCCGGATGCCCAGGATCAGGGTGATGGCCACGATCACGCCCATGGTGGCCAGTGCGGTGGCTGGGAGGACGGGCGTGGACATGCCGAAGCGGCTGGTCACCACCGTGGCGGACCAGCCCGCAACGGCCAGGATGAAACCGATCAGCAGCAGGCGCAGCGGATTGATGGGCTTCATCGTTCTTCCACCGCCCCGGCCGTGGGCACGCCGTCGAAGTCACCGAAGCCGTCGAAAGGTGCAAGGTCGCCAAAATCGTCAGCCCTCGCGGCCAGGGCGCTGATCCGTTCCCCGTCCAGGGTGGCAGCAGGCTCGATGAGCGACCACGGGTAGAGGACAAAGGCGCGGACGGCGGCGCGGGGGTGGGGCAGGGTCAGGGTGGGGTCGTCGCTGCGGACGTCGCCGTAGGTGATGATGTCGACGTCGAGCGTCCGCGGCCCCCAGCGCACCTCCCGCACGCGGTGGTGCTTGTTCTCTACGGCCTGGCAGTGGTCCAGCAGCTCGTGCGGGGCCAGGCTGGTTTCCACGGTGATGACCATGTTGAGGAAGTCCGGCTGGTTGGGGGGACCGCCCACCGCCTTCGTCTGCACAACCGGCGACACGGCGAGCAGCCGCACCTCCGGCGGATCAACGAGGTCCGCCACAGCCTCGGACAGGGTGTCGTTGCGCTCGCCCAGGTTGCTGCCGAGCGCCAGGACCGCCTTGGTATAGCCGCTGTTCATTGCCCCTCCCCCCGGGCTTGCTTTTCCCCGTCGCGCTTTTCCCCAACGCGCCGGTCGCGGTGGACGCTGACCGCCACGTCGCCGAAGGGAACCTCGATGGGTGCCTGAGGCTTGTGGACGGTGATGTCCACGGCCTCCAGCTGGAACTCGGACAGCAGGCCGTCAGCGATCCGCACAGCCAGGGCTTCGATCAGGTTCAGCGGCTCGCCTGAGATCCACTCGGTAATACGCTGCGCCACCTCGCCGTAGTGCGCGGTGTCCCGGACGTCGTCGGACTCCGCCGCCTTGGCGAAATCCAGGTATAGCACTGCGTCCACAACAAAAGGCTGGCCCTCGCGGCGTTCAAAATCAAACACGCCGTGATGGCCGACGGCGGTCACCCCGCTCAGCGTAATCCTGTCCATGGCGCGCGGCTTAGCTGTCGGCGCGGGGTGCGGCCATGCGCGCGGCAACCTTGACGGCGTCAAGGCTGGGGCCGACGTCGTGCACGCGGACGGCCCAGGCACCACGGTAGGCGCTGATGGCGGTGATGGCAGCGGTGGCGGCGTCGCGCTCCTCCGGGGCGGCGGCCTTGCCGGCCACCGTGAGCAGGGTGCCGAGGAACCGCTTGCGTGAGGCACCCACCAGGACGCGGTGGCCCAGGCTGTCCAGCTGGTCCAGGTTCTGCAGGAGCTCCCAGTTCTGGGCGTCGTTCTTGGCGAACCCCAGGCCCGGGTCCACGATGATCTTTTCCGCGGTGACACCGGCGGCATACAGCTTGTCCCGCACGCCTGCGAGTTCGGCCACCACTTCCCCCGCCACATCCTTGTAGTCGGCGAGCGAATTCATGGTGCGCGCGTCCCCGCGGCGGTGGGTAAGGATGTACGGAACCTTGGCGGCCGCCACGAACTCCGCCATTTCCGGTTCGATGCTGAGGCCTGAGATGTCATTGACAATGGCAGCACCGGCTTCCACCGCAGCGGCGGCCGTGGAGGCGTGCGTGGTGTCGATGCTGACGAGCGCCCCTGCCTTCACCAGTGCCTGGATGACGGGGACCACACGCTGCTGTTCTTCTTCCGGGGTGACGTCCTCGGCGCCTGGCCGGGTGGATTCGCCGCCGACGTCGATAATGTCCGCACCGGCGTAGAACATCCGGAGCCCTGCCGCGATGGCGGTGTCCGCAGTGGCATGCCGGCCGCCGTCGCTGAACGAATCCGGGGTGACGTTCAGGATGCCCATGACCAGCGTGCGGTCCGTGGGGAGGTCTTCGAACCGGGCCGCCGGTCGCGGTTTGCGAAGGATGGGCAGGGGGGATGTTGCGGGGCCGGTTCCCGGCGCTGCAGCGAGTGAGTCCATGGTATGGGGTTTACCTTCCGAGAATGAGGCTCATGGCTTCGGCACGGGTGGCCGGGTCATGAAGCTGCCCGCGGACCGCGCTGGTGACGGTCTTCGCTCCGGGCTTGCGGATACCGCGCATTGACATGCACATGTGTTCGCATTCAACAACGACGATGGCGCCACGGGGTTTGAGGTAGCGGACCATCGCCTCGACGATCTCAGTGGTGAGCCGCTCCTGCACCTGCGGGCGGCGGGCGTAAATGTCCACGAGCCGGGCCAGCTTGCTCAGGCCCGTCACCTTGCCCTCGTGAGACGGGATGTAACCCACGTGGGCCACCCCGTGGAACGGCACCAGGTGGTGCTCACAGGTGGAATAGAAGGGGATGTCCTTGACCAGGACGAGTTCCTCATGGTCAAGGTCAAAGGTGGTGGACAGGACATCCGCGGGATCGTGGTGCAGCCCGGCAAACACCTCGGCGTAGGCCTTGGCCACGCGCTTGGGGGTGTCGATGAGGCCGCCGCGGTCCGGGTCCTCTCCGATGGCAATGAGAATCTCACGGACGGCCGCCTCAATCCGGGGCCGGTCCACCTTGTGGTGCTTTGAGTGGTGGGATCCGCCCTCCGCCGGATATCCGGCGGAGGCGGGAACGTCGTCGTCGTCGAAGTGGGTCACGTAGAAAGCTTAGCCGCGAAGGGTGTCCGGGCCCGCGTCGGTGACGCCGCCCTGGAACGGAGCATCCTCCGGAACACCCTGCGGGTGCGGCGGCTGGGCGTCGAGCGGCTCATCCAGGCGCGCCTGCTTTGCCTCCTCCTGGGCCTCGCGCTCCGCCCTCTCCTGGCGCGACTCCACCGGGCCCGCCATCTGGACCGGACGGGACTCCTTGGACAGCCACACTTCGCGGAAATCGCGTTTGCGGATGTCGCGGAAGATGTCGGCGATCTCGGCCTGGTTCAGGGTTTCGCGTTCCAGCAGCTCGAGGGCCAGCCGGTCCAGGACGTCGCGGTTTTCGGTGAGGATGGCGTAGGCCTCGTCGTGGGCCTGGTCGATGAGCCGGCGCACTTCCTCGTCCACCACGTAGGCGATCTGGTCAGAGTAGTTGCGCTCGTGCCCGGCGTCGCGGCCCAGGAAGGGCTCTCCGCCGCCCTGGCCCAGTCGGACCGCGCCGACGCGCTCGCTCATACCGTATTCGGTGACCATCTTGCGTGCGGTGCCGGTGGCCTTTTCGATGTCGTTGGACGCGCCGGTGGACGGGTCGTGGAACACGATTTCTTCTGCAACGCGGCCGCCCATGGCGTAGGCCATCTGGTCCAGCAGTTCGTTGCGGGTCACGGAGTACTTGTCGTTGTCCGGGACCACCATGGTGTAGCCCAGGGCACGGCCGCGGGGCAGGATGGTGATCTTGGTGACCGGGCTGGAGTTCCGCAGCGCTGCCGCCACCAGGGCGTGGCCGCCTTCGTGGTAGGCGGTGATCTTTCGTTCGTGCTCCTTCATCACGCGGCTGCGCTTCTGGGGTCCGGCCATGACACGGTCAATGGCCTCGTCCAGTGCACGGTCGTCGATGAGGTTCGCGTTGGAGCGCGCTGTAAGCAGCGCTGCCTCGTTCAGGACGTTGGCCAGGTCTGCGCCGGTGTATCCGGGAGTCTTCTTGGCCACGGCCTTGAGGTCCACTCCGGGTGCCATCGGCTTGCCCTTGGCATGCACCTGCAGGATCTGGTCGCGGCCGATCAGGTCCGGTGCTTCCACGCCGATCTGCCGGTCGAAGCGGCCGGGGCGGAGCAGTGCGGGGTCCAGCACGTCGGGACGGTTGGTGGCGGCGATCAGGATGACGTTGGTCTTGACGTCGAAGCCGTCCATCTCCACCAGGAGCTGGTTGAGCGTCTGCTCGCGTTCGTCGTTGCCGCCGCCGATGCCGGCACCGCGGTGGCGGCCAACGGCGTCGATCTCGTCCACGAAGATGATGGCCGGGGAGTTGGCCTTGGCCTGCTCGAACAGGTCGCGGACGCGTGAGGCACCCACACCCACGAACATTTCCACGAAGTCGGAGCCAGAGATGGAGAAGAAGGGGACGCCCGCCTCGCCTGCGACGGCGCGGGCCAGGAGGGTTTTACCGGTACCCGGAGGGCCGTACAGCAGCACGCCCTTGGGGATCTTGGCGCCCACGGCCTGGAACTTGGCGGGCTCCTGGAGGAATTCCTTGATCTCCTGGAGCTCTTCGACGGCTTCGTCGGATCCGGCGACGTCGGCGAAGGTTACCTGCGGCATGTCCTTGCTGACCATCTTGGCCTTGGACTTGCCGAACTGCATGATCTTGGAGCCGCCGCCCTGCATGCGGGTCATGAGGAACCAGAAAAGGGCGCCCAGGAGGATGACGGGAATCAGCAGGGAGAGCAGGCCGGAGAACCAGTTGCTCTCAATCGGCTGGTCCGTGTAGCCCTGGGCCGGATTGGAGTCCGTGACGGCCTTGACCACGTCCTCGGCGCGGGCGTCCACGAAGAAGAACTGGACGCTCTTGCCCTTGTCCTGCCCGTCCAGCTGCAGGTTGTCCTTCAAAGTCAGGTCAACGCGGTTTTCGCCGTCGAAGATCTTGGCCTGCTCCACCTGGTCCCCGGAGAGCAGTTCAAGGCCCTTGTCCGTGTCAATCCGTGCCGCACCACCGGGGGCAAGCGTTGCAAAGGCCACCAGGAGCAGACCGACCACGACGACGATCCAGATGCCCGGGCCTTTGAAGAAGTTCTTAGCTTTCATCTGTTCGGGGGCTAACCCCGTCCCTTCTGGTAGTGCTGCACGGCGAGTAGTCTGCGCGCGTGATGGTGCTGCGTCAGCTTCTAGCTATACACCGTCCGGAGTAGATCACGCATGATGGACGGCAAAAGTTCCCTGTGGGCGTAGCGGTGCCAGGGCGGCGGCGGGCCTGCCTCAGGGCGGGGTATTGCAGGTCAATGCCGACGGCGGCGCGGCGGCGGTCCGGGAGGGGCAGCCTACTCGTAAACGTGCGGGGCCAGGGTGCCCACGAAGTCCAGGTTGCGGTACTTCTCGGCGTAGTCCAGGCCGTAGCCGACCACGAATTCGTTGGGGATGTCGTATCCCACGTACTTGACGTCGATCTCCACCTTGGCGGCAGTGGGCTTGCGGAAGGCGGTGCAGATCTCCACCGATGCCGTGCCGCGCGATTCCAGGTTGGTCTTGAGCCAGGACAGGGTGAGGCCGGAGTCGATGATGTCCTCGACAATCAGCACGTCCTTGCCCATGAGGTCCGTATCCAGGTCCTTGAGGATGCGGACAACCCCGGAGGACTGGGTGCCGGATCCGTAGGAGGACACAGCCATCCAGTCCATGGAAATGTGGCTGTGCAGCGCCCGGGCCAGGTCAGCCATGACCATCACCGCACCCTTGAGCACGCCCACGATGAGGATTTCGCGGCCCTCGTAGTCCTTGTCGATCTGGGCAGCGAGTTCGGTGATCCGCTGCTGGATCTGCTCCTTGGTGTAGAGAACGTGCTTGAGGTCTGCCTGGACGTCGTTTGAATCCACCAATGGCTCCTGTGTAGATGCGGGGTGCGACTATTTTGCGGGCGGCTTTTGAAGCCGGAGTACTAGCTTCCCACAGCGTGCGGCTTCGCGGGGAACGGGTTTGGCTTTACTGCCGGCAGCCGGGCTGTCCGCGGCTTCCGCGCCGGCCAGCTGCGCGAGGGACAGTCGGTAGGCGCTCACTCCGCCGGGGAGTTCCACCGGCCCTGCCGAGCCGTGCCGCCGCAGCAGCGCCTCCGCCGCCAAAAGGCGCTGGTAGCTGGGCTGCTGCCCGCCGACGTCGGCCGCGGCCTTGGCGATCACGCGGTACCTGATGGCAGGGGGCAGGGCGCGCAACGCCTCCTCCGGAAGGCTCAGCTCTGGGCCGTTCCGCTCCACGAGGGATGCGAAGGTGGCTTCCGCCACATCCTCGAGGTAGTCGGCGTCAAGCTGCAGGATGGAGGCGGTCCGGGCGAGGGATTCCGCGACGCCGGGACCGAGTTTTTCCTCCAGGTGCGGCAGTACCTCCACGCGCGTCCGGGACCGGGCATACGACGGGTCCGAGTTGGTGGGGTCGTGCCACGGCTGGAGTTCCTCCACCTCGCAGATCTCTTCCGTGTCGGCCCGGCGAAGCCCCAGGAACGGCCGCAGCAGGGCACCCCTCGCAGGCCTCATGCCGGCCAGCGAGCGCGTGCCTGAGCCGCGCGCCAGGCCCAGGAGCACCTGTTCGGCCTGGTCGTCCAGGGTGTGGCCCAGCAGGATTGCCGCCGCTCCCTGGCTTGCCGCTGCCGCTTCCAGTGCGGCGTGCCGGGCTTCGCGGGCTGCGGCCTCGGGCCCCATGCCGGTGCCGTCCACCGTTACGGGCCGGACTTCCACCGGGGACAGGCCCAGCTCCTGCAGCATTTCCGCGGTCCTGGCGGCGACCTGCGCGGACCCTTCCTGCAGCTGGTGGTCAACCACTGCCGCCCCGACCGTCACAGGGTGGCCGTCCACATGCCCGCGCCGGGCAAAGTACGCGGCCACGGCTGCCAGGGCCAGGGAGTCCGGACCGCCGCTGCAGGCAACCAGGACATGGCGCGGATAGCCGGCCTGGGCCAGGGCGTCCCCCAGCGCCTTGCGCGCTGTGCCGACGACG
>NZ_JBJURL010000121.1:0-7581 GCF_046097905.1 Pseudarthrobacter sp. NKDBFgelt
AGTGGGCCATGCCGAACCGCCTGCCCTGCCGGAAGACCTCTCACCAGGCGCCGGCGGCAAGCCCGTGGTGCTGCGCATCACAACCGGCCCCCGCCACGACTGGTTCACGCCCCGCTCCCTCGCGGCCCTGACCGGGCAGGAGTGGACCGTGACCGCCGAATCGAACCGCATCGGCGTCCGGCTGGACACCGGACCGTCCGCGCCCGGAGCCGCCGACGGCACCCCGCTGGAACGGGCACGCGAAGGGGAACTCCCCAGCGAAGGCGTGGTGGCCGGCTCGCTGCAGGTCCCGCCGTCGGGCCTTCCCGTCCTGTTCCTCGCCGACCATCCGGTCACCGGAGGCTATCCCGTGATCGGTGCCGTTATTCCCGAAGACCTTCCTGCCGCAGCGCAGCTTCCTCCGGGCGCCACCCTGCGTTTCGTGGAGGTTGACCCCGAAACTCTGCAGCACCCGGCCCCTCTCCCGAGCACGCGAAAGAAGCAATGATGAAAAAAGTCCTGATCGCCAACCGCGGTGAAATTGCCGTCCGGATTGCCCGCGCCTGCACCGACGCTGGCCTGGTCTCCGTGGCCGTGTACTCGGACCCGGATGCGGACGCGCTGCACGTGCGCCTCAGCGACGAGGCCTACGCGCTGGGGGGCTCAGCCAGCTCGGAAACCTACCTGGACATCCCTAAGCTCCTGGCTGTCGCTGCCCGGTCCGGCGCCGACGCCGTCCACCCCGGTTACGGTTTCCTTTCGGAGAACGCCGACTTTGCGCAGGCAGTGCTCGACGCCGGACTCACGTGGGTGGGCCCCTCGCCGGACGCGATCCGCAGCCTGGGCAACAAGGTCACCGCCCGCGAAATTGCGGTCCGCGCGGGTGCGCCCCTGGTCCCCGGTTCCGACGGACCGGTAGCTGACGCCGACGCGGTCCGCGCCTTTGCCGCGGAATTCGGGGTGCCCGTGGCCATCAAGGCGGCCTTCGGCGGCGGCGGCCGGGGCCTCAAGATCGCGCACCGGATGGAGGACATCGACGACGCCTTCGACTCCGCGGTCCGTGAGGCGACAGTGGCGTTCGGCCGGGGCGAGTGCTTTGTGGAGCGCTTCCTGGACCGGCCGCGGCACGTGGAGGCCCAGGTCCTGGCCGACACCCACGGGAACGTGGTGGTGGTGGGCACGCGGGACTGCTCCCTGCAGCGCCGCAACCAGAAGCTGGTGGAAGAGGCACCGGCACCGTTCCTGACCGCGGAGCAGCGCACCCGCATCCACGAGTCCGCGCGCGCCATCTGCCGTGAGGCCGGCTACACCGGTGCCGGCACGGTGGAGTACCTGGTGGCCCCCGACGGCGTGATTTCGTTCCTGGAGGTGAACACCCGCCTGCAGGTGGAGCACCCCGTCACCGAAGTGACGTCCGGGCTGGACCTGGTGCGGGAGCAGTTCCGGATCGCGGACGGGCTGCCCGTGTCCGTCACCGAGGACCCGGCACCCACCGGCCATGCGTTCGAGTTCCGTCTCAACGCCGAGGACGCCGGCCGGGGCTTCCTGCCGGCCCCCGGACCGGTGGACGTGTTCGAGGCGCCCACCGGAGCCGGGATCCGCGTGGATTCCGGTGTACGGTCCGGCTCCGTCATTCCTGCCGAATACGACTCCCTGATGGCCAAGCTGATCGTCCACGGCGAGGACCGCCAGCAGGCCCTGCGCCGCGCACGTGCCGCCCTGGACGAGCTGCGGATCGAGGGCGTCCCCACCGTTCTTCCGTTCCACCGCGCCGTGGTGCGGGATCCCGACTTCACCGCGCCGGACCGGCTGGGCGTGTTCACCACCTGGATTGAAACGGAGTTCGCCGGCCGTCTGGCCGCCTCCCTGCAGACCGGCGCCCAGGGCCCCCTGGCCCGGCGCGAAACCCTGACTGTCGAAATCGACGGGAAGGCCGTCCAGCTCGGTCTGCCCGCAAAGGTATTCCACGCCCTGCTCCACGGCGGAGGGGCCGCCGTCGAACCTTCTGCAGGCACGGAGAGCGCCGACGCGGACGGCGAGGTCACCGCCCCCATGGGCGGGAACCTGGTCAAGTGGGTGGCCGGTGACGGCGCCGGGGTTGGTGCCGGGGATCCTGTTGCCGTTTTGGAGGCCATGAAGATGGAAACCGTGGTGGTTGCCTCTGCCACCGGAACCTTCCGGCGCGGCGGCCAGGAACCGGGCGCCGCCGTGGCCCGCGGCGAAGTGCTGGGTACTGTCGGCTAGCATCGTTAGTCGAACGGGAATGGGGGAAAGCAATGAACACTCCGGCAGACGGTACAGCCGAACACGCACACACCACGGCCTGGATCGCGTCAGTGCTGCGCACCCGCATCGCCGCGGGTGAACTGACCCCGGGCTCCAAGCTGTCCGAGGAGCCGCTGTGCGCAGCACTCGGCGTTTCACGCAACACCCTGCGCCAGGCGTTCACCACGCTCGTCAGCGAATCCATTGTGACGCGCATACCAAACCGCGGCGTCTTTGTGGCCTCACCCGGCGTCGACGAAGTTCGCGAAATCTACCGCGTGCGGCGGATGATTGAGCCTGCCGCCGTCCTGTGGGGCGAGCTGACGCCCCAGGTGCTGGAGGGACTGGAAACCATTGTGCAGCGGGCGCAGCAGGCCCGGGACAGCGGATCCGTGCCCGCCATGGCCGATGCCAACCAGGCACTGCACGGGGCCGTGGTTGCCCTGACCGGCAGTGCGTCGCTGCAGGAGCTCATGGACCGGGTGCTGGCCGAAATGCGGCTGGTGTTCCACTCCATGGCTTCGGCACCGGACTTCCACAGCCACTATGTGGACCGCAACGTGGCACTGGTGAAGCGCCTGCGCGCCGGCGAACGCCAGGAGGCTGCAGAGGGACTGCGCGCCTACCTGGACGAGGCCGAGGCGGAGCTGCTGGTGCACCTGGGCGCGGAGCAGGACCGCCGGTCCGGTATGCGACAGCGCGCCGGATAGGCACGCAGCCGAAACATACAACTGTGGGGCAGGAGATTCCTCCTGCCCCACAGTTTGTTCTCTAAGTTGTCCTTGGGCGCCTACGGCACCAGGTAGTCGCTGTCCCGGGCGTCCGTGATCAGCATGTGGCCGGGCGCATGGCCGATGGCCAGCGGGGGCCGCGACTGCATCACGGCCGCCTGCGGCGTCACTCCGCAGGCCCAGAACACCGGGATGTGGCCGGCCGGGATCTCCACGGCGTCGCCGAAATCGGGCCGGCCCAGATCGGCGATGCCCAGCTCCCCCGGGTTGCCCACGTGGACCGGGGCGCCGTGCACGGCAGGGTACCGCGAGGTGATGCGGACGGCGTCCGCAACCTGCGAGGCCGGTACCGGGCGCATGGAAACCACCATCGGACCGGACATTGACCCTGCCGGGTCACATGCCCGGTTGGTCCGGTACATGGGCACGTTCACACCCTGGTCGATATGCGCGATCCGGATGCCCCCGTCCTGCAGGGCTGCCTCGAAAGTGAAGGAGCAGCCGATCAGGAACGTCACAAGGTCGTCCTGCCAGTAGCCGGTGATATCCGTGGGCTCGTCCACTTTTTCGCCGTTCCTGTAGACGGTGTACTTGGGGACGTCCGTGCGGATGTCCCCGCCGGCCAGCAGCGGCCCGGTGGTGTGGCCCGGTTCGAGGATGCCCAGGATGGGGCACGGCTTGGGGTTGCGCTGGGCGAACAGCATCAGGTCGAAGGCATGCTCCCGCGGAATCGACAGGACGTTGGCCTGCGCGTAGCCGCGGGACCAGCCCGAGGTCGGCTCCACGAGTCCGGCTCGGAAAGCGGCGCGGGCTTCTGCGGGGAGGAGGGACGCGCGGCTGGTCATGACCACAGCTTCGCCAGGCCCAGCACGGAGTTCCAGCCAAGGAACAGCGTGAGCAGCCAGGTGAGAACGCCGACAATCAGAAGCCATTTGGGGTAGGCGTAACCGTGCATGAGGTCGCGGCGCCGCCAGGCAACCCAGAGGAGGATCCCGAAGCCCACCGGGAGGATCAGCCCGTTGAAGGCACCGGCGAAGATCAGCAGCTGCTGCGGGGCCTGGCCAAGGAACAGGTAAGCCGTGGCGCAGCCTGCGATGAAAACGACAGTGATGAGGTTGCGCTTACGTTCGGGAGTCCGGGACGAGGTGATGAAGGAAACAGAGGTGAAGGCGGCTCCGATGACCGATGTGACGGCGGCGGCCCAGAGCACGATGCCGAACATGCGGGTGCCGATCTCGCCTGCAGCTGCACCGAAGGCTTCCGCAGCCATGTTGTTGCTGGTGAGCACCGTGCCGCCGGCCACCACCCCGAGGATGGCCAGGAACAACAGGACGCGCATGATGCCCGTGACGATAATGCCCAGAACCGAGCTGCGGGTGATCTCCCTGACATGTTCAATGCCCGTGGCCCCGGAATCCAGCATCCGGTGCGCGCCGGCGTAGGTGATATAGCCGCCCACGGTTCCACCAACGAGCGTGGTGATGATCAGGAAGTCCACCGTCTCCGGCAGGAAGGTGTTCTTAAGGGCCTCGCCGACGGGCGGGGCGGCAACGATGGCCACGTAGATCATCAGCAGGATCATCACGGCGCCCAGGAGCACCACGATCCGGTCCAGCGCCATCCCTGCCTTCTTGCTCAGGAAGATCAGGATGGCGACGAGCGCGGAAACGGCGCCGCCGATCTTGGGATCAACGCCGAGCATGGCATTGGCTCCGAGTCCGGTTCCGGCAATGTTGCCGATGTTGAAGACGACGCCGCCAAGGAAGACCAGGCCGGCCAGGAACCACCCGACGCCGGGAATCACCTTGTTGCCGAGCTCCTGCGCGCGCAGCCCCGAAACGCCGATAACGCGCCAGACGTTCATCTGGACTGCGATGTCGATGAGGATCGACGCCAGGATGGCGAAAGCGAAGGCAGCGCCAATCTGGGCGGTGAAGACCGTGGTCTGGGTGATGAAGCCGGGCCCGATGGCACTGGTGGCCATCAGGAACATCGCTCCCAGGAGGGCCGTGCGCCGAGCCGAGGAGCTCAGGTTCAGTTTTGTGCTGGTTTCTGCCATGGGTCCGTCCAATATTAAGGGTGACTGGAGTCACAGTGGTCGTCCCGACTGACATTACAGGTTGTTGAACAATCGGCGCAAGGTATTGTTCAACAACTTTTTTCTGGGCGGTCAAATCCCTATTCAACGAAGGAAGGCCGGGACCCCTCGGATCCCAGCCTTGCGGTCGCCGGCCGTTCGCCGGGCGGCTGAACAGCTACAGCCTGTCGGTCCGTTCCTCGCCGCCCTTGTGGCCCGAGCCGCGGAGATTCTCCTGCACCTTGCCGAACAGGTCCTTGATGGTGGACTCGGCGTTGGAGATGACATCCACCTGCAGGTATACCGGGTGGCTGACCGGGAGATCGTATTCATCCTTCAGGTGGGTGCCGCCCGAGACGCCGGCAAGGGACAGGTACACCATGGCCTCCGTGCGGGCTATTCCAGCGATCTTCCCGAACACCACAGTGAACTCGTTCGGCTGGAAGCTGACCGTGTGGCCAACATGCCCGCGGTCCAGTTCACCGGCGGGAACGGCCTTCTCTGACTGGCTTCCGGTGTAGTCCATGAACTTCTCCTCAAGATCGCCTGGCAGTTACGCTCGCAGTCTACGCGGGCCCGAAGTGGCGGTACATACCCGGCGGGCGGGCCTGCACCGGCCCGGCCGGAGCGCGCACCAGCCCTTCCCGCCGGTAGAATCTGAACGGCCATCGTTTAAAACGGCGCCGCCGTCCGCGGCCCGTTCCGTCATGGGAGGGGGACCATCCGTGCTGGCGCATCGTCCCCGGACGCCCTTCCACCTCTTCCGGGCCACTGCCGTGGCAACCGTCATCCTGGCGCTTGCGGCCGGAGCGCACCTCGCTGCGGGCGGGGAGCTCCCCGCGCCCGCCATCATGCTGGCCGTGCTGTCCCTGACCGCGCTCGGCAGCACCACTGCAACACGCCTGCGCCTGGGATTCCCCGCCCTGGCGGCGCTCCTGGGCGGCGGGCAGCTGGCGCTCCATGAGGTCTTCACGGCCTTCACTTCCTCCGGCGCCACCGTGGGATCCGGCACCGGCACACCCCATGGCAGCCACTTCGCCGAAACCGGCCTCCTCGCCCCGGCGGCGGACCATCTCACCGGAGCCGCGGCAACAGCCGGTCCCCTGATGCTCGCTGCGCACGTCCTGGCGACGCTGGGGTCCGCGCTGCTGCTCGCCAAAGGCGAGGCCGCACTGTGGGCGCTGGCCGCCTGGCTTCGGCCCCTTGTTGCGCTCCCCCAGCCGGTGGCGTGCGACGACGGTACCGCGCCTTTAGCTGCTTTTCCTCCTGCCGCCGCCCCGTTGCGTCCCTGGCGCAATCTCAGGCAGGACAGCCGGCGCGGCCCGCCTTCCGCCGTCGTGCTTTCCTCCTAACCCGCTCCGCGTCCTGCGGCGCCGGGCCCACAAATCTTTTAGCACCCCGGTTCCGGGCGTGCGCCGGAAAGGCAACCCATGCATACCTCCATCCTTCGACGTTCCCTGGCAGCGGCAGCAGCAACCGGAGGCGCCGCGGCACTCCTGCTGGCAGCCGCGGGCGGTGCGGCCGCCCACGTCGGCGTCACGCCGGACAAGACCTCGGCCAACTCCTATGCCCTGCTCACGTTCGCGGTCCCCCACGGCTGCGACGAGTCCGGCACCTCCAGGGTGGCCATCACGCTGCCCGCGGAGCTGAACGACGCCCAGCCCACGGTCAACCCGAACTGGACCGTGGAGAAGGTGACCGAGCAGCTCCCTGAACCCAAGAAGCTCGCAGACGGCACCTCCATCACCAAGCGGACCAGCCAGATCGTCTACACCGCCAAGGCGCCCCTGGAACACCAGCTCCGGGACACCCTGATCCTCTCGGCAAAACTTCCTGATGCAGCCGGAACAACGCTGTACTTCCCCACGCTGCAGACCTGCGAAACAGGCCAGACTGACTGGTCCGAAATTCCGGCGGGCGGCCAGGACCCCCATTCCTTGAAAGCACCTGCACCGTCGGTCACCGTCACGGAAGCGGCAAGCACTGACGGCCACGGCGCGGCCCCGGCCGCATCCCACTCCACCGAACAGGCCTCGGCGGTCACCGGCGGCGGGGCAGATGACGGCGGGGCAGAAGCGCGCAGCTGGGCAGGCCTGGCAGCGGGCGTCGGCGGGCTGGTACTGGGCGGTACGGCGCTGGTCCGCAGCACGGCGCGGGCCCGCAAGACGA
This sequence comes from Pseudarthrobacter sp. NKDBFgelt, assembly GCF_046097905.1. Taxonomy (NCBI): domain Bacteria; kingdom Bacillati; phylum Actinomycetota; class Actinomycetes; order Micrococcales; family Micrococcaceae; genus Pseudarthrobacter; species Pseudarthrobacter sp. NKDBFgelt. The sequence goes on from NZ_JBJURL010000121.1 coordinate 7,222, forward strand.
CATCGCGCAGCGCGGCCGAACCCGCTGCGAAGTAGTACCGCACCAACGCAAAGCCGCACCTCAGGAGGCCCAGCCGGGCAGGGCCGTCGCTTTTGATGCCCGGATCATCACGATCCGGGCATCAAAATGCCGGGGCGGCCCGTTGCGGCGTTGACGCGGGCACCTGCTGCGGCGAAGGTGGTGCCATGAGGTCTCAGCGAATTTTCCAGGGGTTGGTCATGTCCACGGCGGCCGCGGCGGCAGCACTGATGCTCAGTGCCTGCGGGCCGGCGCAGCCGCAGTCGCAGCCGACTGCAGCAAACACCGGCACAGGCACCGGCTCGGCCAGCAGCCCAGCCAGCCCCGAAGCGTCGTCCGCGG
>NZ_JBJURL010000122.1:0-7569 GCF_046097905.1 Pseudarthrobacter sp. NKDBFgelt
AGCACGGCGGGAGCGGCCAGCCAGGCAGCTGCGAAGACAGCCGCGCAGCAGGAGGCGGTGGTGGTCGTGCTGATGCTCCTCGCACTGGTGGAGCCCTACGCGGCCATGACGACGGCGGTGCGCCAGTTCCCCGCGCTACGGACAGTCATGCGGCGCGTATCCGCCTCGGGCGCCCTGGACGCCGGCACCGCGGGCCCCGAAGGCACCCCAGCCGACGGCCTGCACAAGGTGCCTGCCCGCCAGGCCGGTGCTCCCGGCGTCGAACTCGTTGACCTCGCGGTGGCGTGGCCGGGCGGTGCTCCGGTGTTTTCCGGGATCAACGCCGTTGCGGAGCCAGGCAGGTGGCTGGCCGTCACGGGACCGTCCGGTTCCGGAAAGTCCACCCTGCTCTCGGTCCTGCTCGGCTTCCTCCCCGCAGCAGCCGGGTCAGCCCGGGTGACCGGCCGGGCCGCCTGGTGTCCGCAGGAGGCCCACCTCTTCGACTCGACCATCCGCGGGAACCTGCTGCTGGGCAGGCCCCCCGCGAACGGCCCGGCCGGAGAGGGCGGGCTGATGGAGGTGCTGGAGTCCGTGGGGCTGGCGGGCCTGGTGGAGCGCCTGCCCGCCGGGCTGGACACCAGGATCGGTCCGGGCGGGGCCTTCCTGAGCGGGGGAGAGCGCCAGCGCCTGGCCGTGGCGCGCACGCTGATGACGGGCGCGGAGGTGATCCTGCTGGATGAGCCCACAGCGCACCTGGATGCTGCATCGGCAGAGGCCATGCTGGCCGACCTGCGCGCGGGACTCGGCAACCGGACCGTGGTGCTGGTGACCCACAACCCGGCTGACATCCACCCGCAGGATGCGAGGCTGGTGCTGGCCGGATCCGGGAACGCCGGAGGTGCAGGACGTAACGGTGCGCCGGCGTATGCCGCGGTGGCGGAAGGTGCTCAGCCGTCCACGTCGTGAAGGTGGTGGACGACGTCGTGCAGGAAGTACTGGGCCAGCGTCAGGACGGTGAACTCCGAGCCGTTGCTGCGCAGCCCTTTCCGTCCCCACTCTGATTCGCGGACCCTGGCAAAGGACTCCGCCGCCTGCTTTCCCTCAGCCGTCAGCTCTGCGCTGACCACTGCCGGATCGGCGTTGGCGTAATCCTTGTCGACGGCCGTCTGGTCCTGGTCCCAGTTCTCGAACCGTGCCTCATCCGATTCGAGCATGAGGTTCAGCCGCTGGTCGAAAAGGCTGAAGACGTCCCGGACGTGGCAGGCATACTCCAGTGCTGACCAGGTGTGCCCATTGGGGCGCTCGGCCACGTCCGGCCTGCGCAGGACGGCCCGCCAGCGGGGCAGCATGTTGTCGATGCTCCCCGGGACGGTGGAGGGGGTTACCGTTGCGGCGTCGAACGAACACTCGGGGCAAGGACGCGTCAGGACCCAGGTCCAGTCCTTCTCATCAGGAACGATAGGCATGCATGCAGTCTAGGCCGGATCAGGCCGCCTGGCCGGGGTCAGACCACGCCATGGCGGGACCCACCACGTCCACCGGCTGCGACAACGGGACACCGGAACCGTCCCGCCGGCCGTGCTCCTGCGGCAACGATCTGGCGACCCCCGCAGCCGAGGCGGCCTTGGCCGGGCCGTGCCCCGCCCAGGCCAGCAGCAGCGTGTCCTCGCCCTTCAGGAAGCGGTGTGCCCGCACGCCGGCTGTTGCACGGCCCTTCACGGGGTACTCGGAGAACGCCGTGACCTTGGCCGTGCCGGGGGCGGTCCCGGGTAGGGCGCCCGTTGTCCCGGCGATGGTCACCACCACGGCGGCCTCGTCCCCGGGCTGGACCGCGCCGAAGAACAGCACCCGGTCACCGGCCGCCAGCTTGATTCCCGCCATGCCGCCGGCTGTCCGCCCCTGGGGGCGCACGCTCACGGCTCCAAACTTCAGCAGCTGGGCCTGGCTGGTCAGGAACACCAGCTCAGCATCATCGGCTCCCGCCGGCGCCACATTGACCACGAAGTCCTTGTCCTTGAGGGCAATGACGTCCCAGTCTTCCCGGTTCAGGGGGTAGTCCGGCTGCACCCGCTTCACCACGCCCTGGGAAGTGCCGATGGCCAGCACTTCGTCCAGCGGCACGAACGCCACCAGGGTTTCCCCCTTGAGCAGGGTAAGGAAATCCTTGGCCGGAACCCCGCCGGCGAGGTTGGGCAGGCCGGACATGGGCGGCAGCACCGGCATGTCCATCACCTGGAGGCGCAGCATCCGCCCCAGGGAGGTGACCGCCGCGATCTCGCCGCGCGCGGAGGTCCTGACCACGGACGTGAACACGTCATGTTTTGCCCGGGGTCCGGCCTCGGCCAGCGGTTCCTGGTTGCTGGTGCGGGCCACCTGTCCGGAGGCGGTCAGGATGGCCCAGCAGGGGTCGTCGGCGATTTCCAGGGCCAGCGGCGCTGCCTTGCCCTTCTTCCCGGCGGCGAGGGCATGGTCGGCGGCCACGGTCGGTGCCACGGCCTCGGATTCGAGGAGGACGGTGCGCCGGGGAGTGCCATGCTCCTCGGCAATCTCTCCCAGCTCGTCGGACACCAGGGTCCGGAGCCGCTCCTCGGAGCCCAGGATCGCCTCGAGCTCCGCGATCTCGCGGCGCAGCTCGTCCTGCTCCTTCTCCAGCTCGATCCGGGAGTACTTGGTCAGCTGGCGCAGCCGGAGCTCCAGGATGTAATTCGCCTGGATCTCCGTGAGGTCATAGATGGACATCAGGCGAGCCCTGGCGGCGGCTGCCTCGTCCGAGGAGCGGATGATCTGGATGACCTCGTCAATGTCCACAATGGCGATGAGGAGGCCCTCCACCAGGTGGAGGCGGTCCTTCTTCCTGCCCAGCCGGAACACCGTCCGGCGGCGGACCACGTCGATCCGGTGGTTGACGTACACAGTCAGCAGCTGCACCAGGCCCAGGGTCTGCGGCTGACCGTCCACCAGGGTGACGTTGTTGATGCCGAAGGAGTCCTCCATCGGCGAGTAGCGGTACAGCTGCTGGAGCACCGCGTTGGGGTTGAAGCCGTTCTTGAGCTCGATGACCAGGCGCAGGCCGTGCTTGCGGTCGGTCAGGTCCACGATGTCGCTGATGCCGGTCAGCTTCTTGGCGTTGACGGCGTCCTTGATCTTCTCGATGACCTTTTCCGGGCCCACCATGTAGGGGAGTTCGGTGACCACCAGGCCGGTCCGACGCGCGGACAGCTGTTCCACCTCCACCTTGGCCCGCGTCTTGAAGGACCCCCGCCCCGTGGCGTAGGCGTCGCGGATGCCGTCCAGCCCCACGATCCGGCCGCCGCTGGGCAGGTCGGGACCCGGAACGAAGCGCATGAGGTCATCCAGTGTGGCGTCCGGGTGGGCAATCAGGTGCCGGGCGGCGGAAATGACTTCCACCAGGTTGTGCGGGGCCATGTTGGTGGCCATGCCCACGGCGATACCGGTGGCGCCGTTGACCAGCAGGTTGGGGAACGCTGCCGGAAGCACATCCGGCTGGGTCAGCTGGTTGTCGTAGTTGGGGACGAAGTCCACCACGTCTTCGTCGAGGTGGTTGGTCAGCGTCAGGGCAGCCGCCGCAAGCCGCGCTTCCGTGTACCGCGGAGCCGCAGGGCCGTCGTCGAGCGATCCGAAGTTGCCGTGCCCGTCAATCAGGGGCAGCCGCAGCGAGAAGTCCTGTGCCATGCGCACCATGGCGTCGTAGATGGCGGTGTCGCCGTGCGGGTGGAGCTTGCCCATGACCTCGCCCACCACGCGGGCGCTTTTCACATGGCCGCGGTCCGGGCGCAGGCCCATGTCGCTCATCATGTACAGGATGCGCCGCTGCACCGGCTTGAGCCCGTCGCGGGCGTCCGGAAGCGCCCGGGAGTAGATCACCGAATACGCGTACTCCAGGAAGGAACCTTCCATTTCGGAGGTGACATCGATGTCCACGATGTTCTCCGTGTAGGGGGTGGTGTCTTCGGGAGGGGCTGAACTTTGGCGGCGGGCCATGGGGTTGGTGGATCCTTCTGCAGAGCGGTGCAATGGTTTGTTGGCCGCAGGCGGCAGTGCTGCGGGAGTTTTTGGCTAGGCTAAGCCTATGGTGGAACAGCCCGTGGACGGCGAATATCCGGAACATTGGGAAGCCGATGTCGTGCTCCGGGACGGCGGGACGGCACATCTGCGCCCCATCCACCCCTCGGACGCGGACGCTGTCCAGAAGTTCCACATGGGACAGTCGCAGAATTCAATCTACATGCGCTTCTTTGCGTTCAAGGCCAAGCTTTCGAGCAAGGAACTCAAGCGGTTCACCGAGGTGGACTACCGGGACCGGGTGGCGTTCGTCATCACCATTGGCGGTGAAATCGTAGGGATCGGCCGGTACGACCGGCTGGACGACCCCACCGAAGCCGAAGTGGCGTTCAACATCGCCGATTCGCACCAGGGGAGGGGAATCGGCTCCATCCTGCTCGAACACCTCGCCGCCGCCGCCCACGAGAACGGGATCCGCCGCTTCAGCGCGGAGGTGCTGCCGGAAAACCGCAAGATGCTGATGGTCTTCTCCGACGCCGGCTATGACGTCAAACGGCATTTCGACGACGGCGTCGTCAGCCTTGAGTTCAACATCGACCCCACCGAAAAATCCCGGGCCGTGATGGAATCCCGCGAGCACCGCGCGGAGGCGAGGAGCGTCCGCGACCTGCTGACGCCGTCGTCCATTGCCGTCATCGGGGCCAGCCGCAAGTGGGGGACGGTGGGCTACCAGCTGCTGGAGCACATCATCGAAGGCGGCTTCCCCGGGCCCGTGTTTGCCATCAATCCCGAGGCCCTGGAACTGGCCGGCATGATCTCCTTCGGCAAGCTCTCCGAGGTTCCTGAACCTGTGCAGCTGGCCGTTATTGCCGTCCCCTACGAGGAAGTGCCCGCCGTCGTCGCCGACTGTGCGGCGGCGGGAGTGAAGGGCCTGGTGATCGCGTCGGCAGGCTTCGCGGACGACGGCGAACGCGGCCTCATGAGGCAGCGCGACCTGGTGCGCCAGGCACGCGCCAACGGGATGCGGGTGATCGGGCCGGCGTCCCTGGGGATCGTGAACACCAACCCGGCCGTGTCGCTGAACGCCTCGATGGCGCCCACGCTGCCGTTGCGCGGCGGGCTGGGGCTGTTCTCCCAGTCAGCGGCCATCGGCGTCTCGCTCTACGCCGCCTCCAGCAGGCGGCGGCTGGGACTGTCCACCTTCCTCTCCGCCGGTAACCGCGCGGATGTGTCAGGCAACGACATGATGCAGTACTGGGAGGACGACGCCGATACCTCCGCCGTGGGCCTGTACCTGGAATCGATCGGCAACCCGCGCAAGTTCTCCCGGCTGGCACGAAGGCTGGCGCGCATCAAGCCGGTCATTGTGGCCAAGTCCGATGCCATGGGGCTGCGGCTGCCGCCCGGCCACGCCGTGCGCACCACGCAGGCACCCGCAGGTGCGCTTGATGCGATGCTCCGCCAGTCCGGCGTCATCCGGGTGGAAACCATAGAGCAGCTTGTGGACGTGGCGCAGGTGGTCTCCAACCAGCCCCTGCCTGCTGGGCCGGGGCTGGCCATTTTCAGCAACTCCCAGGCCCTCGGAAAAGTGGTGGCGGACAGCGCGTCGTCCCATGGGCTCGACGTTGCCCGGCTGGTGACCGGCGTGGACCTCGACGCCGGCCAGTCGGTGGCCCTTCCCGCCCTGCGTTCGTCCCTGCTCGCCGCCCTCGAGTCCGATGCCGTCCATGGGGCCGTCGCCGCTGTGCTGCCCGCGCGCGGGCTTACGGTGGACAGCATTGCCGAGGTCCTGGCCGAATGCTCGGTGAAGGCGGGAAAACCCGTGGTGGCCGCGTTCACGGGGATCCTGGATCCCTCGGTCTATGTCGAGGGCATGGTGGGGTCCGCGGAGCAGGCTGTGCCCTGCTTCTCCAACCCGGGGGCTGCGGTGGCCGCGCTCGCCGCCGTGGTGCGGTACTCGGAGTGGGTCTCGCGCGACCATGGGCACTTCGTTGAGCCGGAAGGCTGCGATCCGCAGCGCGCACGGGCCGAGCTGGAGGGCCTCCTCCGCGACGTGAAAGGGGAGCAGCTCAAGCAGCTGGACCCGGCGGCCACGCGCTCCCTGCTGGGCCATTACGGCATCACCGTGCTGCCTTCGGTTGGCTTCGACACCCCGGACCAGGCGGTTGAGGCGGCGGACATGCTGGGGTGGCCGGTGGCGCTGAAGACCACCGACCCCACGCTGCGGCACCGGCTGGACCTCGGGGGAGTCCGCCTTGATATCCAGGACGCCGAGTCCTTGCGCCTGAACGTCCTGCAGATGCGCCGGACCCTGTCCCGTTACGGCGACCCGGCACTGGAGGTGCAGAGCATGGCGCCGGTGGGGCAGGCCTGTACCTTCCGGGCCATTGAGGACCCGCTCCTGGGCCCGGTGATCTCGTTCGGCCTGGCCGGAGACGCCGTCAACCTGCTGGACGACTGGGCGCACCGGGTGCCGCCCCTGTCCGCCGCAGACGTGCACGACTTCATCCGCGGGCCGCGGGCAGCCCGGAAGCTTTTCGGCTACCAGGGCCTGCCGGCCGTGGACGTGGCCGCCCTTGAGGACCTGGCCGGCAGGCTTGCCTGGCTCAAGGACAGCCACCCGGAAATCGCGCTGGTGGAATTCAACCCGGTGCTGTGCGGCGTGTCCGGGGCGGTGATCCTCGCCGCGGATGTCCGGATCGGCAACGCGGCCCAGCGCACCGACAGCGCCCGCCGGGCCATGCTGGGCTGACGCGGTTAGCAATGTGGCGGGCCGATCTGTGAAAATGGGGGAATGAGCTCACAGCCTCCCGCGTCGGCGCCCGAAACGCCCGGCAATGAAAACCAGGCAGTCCGCCACAGCTCACACAGCCACAGTGCCCAGGGCCAAAGCCTTGACGGCGCACTCCAGAAGGCGGGTTTCTACCCGCGCCTGGTGGCTGACGTGGTGGACGACGCACTGGACGGCCGCGAGTGTGTCGCCCACCTGGTGCACCTGGAAACCCACTTCGACCGTGCCGAGGTGCGCCGCCACATCACCGTGCTGGTGCTGACCGCGGACATGCTGGTCATCACCCACGTGGACGACCAGCAACTCGATGAGGCGGGTGAGCAAATCGTGGCCCAGATCTCCACCGAGTCCGTGCCCGTGGCCCAAATTCGCTCCGTGGTCCTCAGCTACATGTACGCGCAGCCTCAGGACTACAAGCCTTCAGACCCGGTCCGCGAGGTAACACTGTCCATCGCCTGGTCCGGCGGCCAGAGGCTTGACATGGGCCCCGCCAGCTGCGGGGATCCCCAGTGCGAGGCGGACCACGGGTACAGCGGCACCATTGCGCAGGAAGACATCGTCCTGCGGATCAGCGCCGAGGCGGACGGATTACAGGCCGTCCAGGACGCCAAGCTCTTCGCCCGCGCCCTCCGCGCCGTGAACACGGGCTCTGCCGCCCCGGCGCCCCACATCCCGTCACTCCCGGCCCGGCCGCGTTCATCCTATGGCAAAACCCACCTCTCCCCTGGCCAGCGTGTGGGGTATCTGGCCCTGCCGCCGGCCATGCCGCACCGGGA
>NZ_JBJURL010000123.1:0-6925 GCF_046097905.1 Pseudarthrobacter sp. NKDBFgelt
GGGCTGGCCGTGGGCTCCGGACCCCTGGTCAGCCTCATCGGCTACGGCGGCCGGGGCGCGGGAGGGGACATTGCCGTGGCACTGGATGCCCCCTGGCCGCTGCGGGACTCGACGGCGCCGGTGAAGGTGGCCCTTTATGGGCGGAGTGACGGCGCCTTCGATGCCCTCGCCGCTGTCCTGGCAGGGAAGGCGGCCGCACCGGGTAAGCTGCCGGCCGCCGTCGGAAACTTCCCGGCGGGAACCGGCTGCCCCTGATCCCAACCAAGTAGCGCTAAGTGTCGTTTTGAACCCTCAAAACGACACTTAGCGCTACCTACTTGGGTATCCCGTTTAATGGTCAGGTGCCCATTCTCAATAAAGACATGACCCTCTGCATCTCGCTCTCGGCGCGGCCCAGCAACAACGGGACCCGCTTCCACAACCACCTGTACGAGCAGCTGAACCTCAACTGGATTTACAAGGCGTTCGCCCCCACGAACCTCGAACAGGCCATCGCGGGCGTCCGCGGCCTGGGCATCCGCGGCTGTGCCATCTCCATGCCGTACAAGGAGGATGTGATTGCGCTGGTGGACGAGATGGATCCCTCAGCCAAGGCCATCGACTCCGTCAACACCATTGTGAACACGGACGGGCAGTTGAAGGCCTACAACACCGACTACACCGCCATCGAGCAGCTCCTGTCCACCAACAAGGTGCCCACCAGCTATTCGGTCTTGGTCCAGGGAGCGGGCGGCATGGCCAAGGCCACCGTCGCGGCGCTCCGCGACGCCGGCTTCACGGACGTCACGGTCATCGCCCGGAACGAGGTGGCCGGGCGGGCGCTGGCGGACCAGTACGGCTTCAGGTGGCAGGAAGCGCTCGACGGCGGGACGGCGGACTTGATCATTAACGTCACCCCCATCGGTATGGCAGGAGGGATGGCAGGCGGGGCGGAAGCCGACGCGCTCGCCTTCCCGCAGGAGGCCATCGACGCCGCCCGGGTGGTTTTCGACGTCGTGGCGCTGCCGGCCGAAACCCCGCTGATCAAGGCCGCACGGGCCGCGGGAAAGCCGGTCATCACCGGTGCGGAGGTTGCCACCATCCAGGCCCTGGAACAGTTTGTCCTCTACACCGGCGTGAGGCCCACCGCTGAGCAGGTGCGCGCTGCCGAGGAGTTCATGCGGGCCCAGTAGCAGTTTCTTCGCGAGCAGTGCCCTGCGCCGGCTCCACCACAATGGCCACCCGGTCCTCCCCGATGCGGGTCAGGACCAGGGTGGCTGTTTTGGTTCCGGCTTTCTTGCCGGCTGCGTTCTTCCCGCCCGTGTTCTTCCCGCTTGGGAGCAGTTGCTTGCGGAGTTCCTCGGGCGTGACGGCGGTGCCGCGCTTCTTGATGTCCAGCACGCCGATGCCGTTGTCCTTCACCCAGGCCTTGAGCGCCTTGACGTTGTAGGGCATCACCTCCAGGACCTTGTAGGCGCGCGCAAACGGCGTATCCACCAGTTCCGGCGCGCACACATAAGCGATGTGCTCATCCACCAGGTGTCCGCCCAGCTGCAGCGCCACGTCCGCCACCAGCCCTGCACGGATCACCGCACCGTCCGGTTCGTAGAGGTAGCCTTCCACCGGGCCCACCGGAGCCGTGGGACCGGCGCCGAACTCTTCTCCGCTGGTCAGCTCAGCGGCACCCTGGGCGCCGAGCACCAGCGCTGCCCGGCGGACTCCCGGCCGGCGCACTGCGTTGAACCACAGGGCCACCTCCGTCACATCCCCGGCCACGGAGACCCACTGCGCTTCGCAGCTTGCCGGAACGGAATCGTGCGGCATGCCCGGCCCCATCTTGACCCCCACGGCCAGGCCGGAGGCCGCCAGGTCCTCAACGAAGGACAAGGGCGGGGAAAAAGCCTCGGGGTCCCAGATCCGCTTGGTGCCCGACGTGGAAGTGACACGGCGCGCCGGGTCCAGCCAGACGCCGTCGACCCCGTCCAGCGGCACTGCCGTGGCGTCCGCATGGACCACGGTGGCGTTGGGGAACGGGATCAGGTTGACGGTGGCGCAGGCTGCCGTGGTCTCGTCCATCTCCACGGCGGTGACGTTGATGTCCATGGAAGCCAGCGCCAGGGAGTCCGCGGCCAGCCCGCAGCCCAGGTCTGCAACGTGGCTGATTCCGGCCTCCGCGAACCGCTGCGCGTGGCGTGCGGCAACGTTGAGCCGGGTTGCCTGTTCCAGTCCGGCCTGGGTGAACAGCATGCTCCGGGCAAACTCGCCGAACTTTGCGGCCGCCCTGGTGCGGAGCCTGGACTGGGTCAGGACGGCGGAGACCAGTTCAGGGGAGTGGCCGGCCTTGCGGAGGGCCGAGTTCAGCTCGAAGGATTTCTCCTCCTGGTAAGGGCCCAGGGACGCCAGAAGCTCCCAGCCTTCCGGGGTGAGCAGTGGTGCAATCTGGTCCTGGGGAGCTTGAGCCATGGGTTCCAGCCTAGTGGAGGAGCGGCATGCCGGCGGGCCGATAGTGTTGAAGCCATGAAAGACAGTGCAGGTACCCCGCAGTCCCGCCAGCACCACCCCGGGGGCCTGGCGCGGTTCGCCCGCCCGGCACTGATTGCCAGCGCCGTGGTTGCCGTGGTGTGTATCGCGCTTCTGGTGATCATCTTCTTCCTGGATGCCTTCAACGCCACCGTCTATTCGGTGGGCGGCAGCAGCATCCAGGACGACACGCAGGAGGCCCAGGACATCCGCGGGCTGTACGCCGGAGCCCGCGCGGGCAGCATCTTCTTCCTGGTTGTATCGCTCATGGTGGCCGCGGCTGCCGCGGTGCTGCTTTACCGCGGGCGGAACTCGGCCGGAGAGGGCGACGGCGGAGAGGACGTCGACTTTGAGGACCTGGGCCGCTGAGGTGCTGTGCCGCCGGTACTGGTCAGCAGGACCCCTGAAATAACCAGGATGCCGCCCATGACCTGGGGGACCGTGATGGGCTGGCCCAGGACGACCGTGATGATGGCGGTAAACACGGCGATGAGGTTGAGGTAGTTCCCGGCGTTTGCAGCGGTGGTGCGTTTGAGCGCCAGGTTCCACAGCAGGTAGGAACCCAGCGAGGGGAAGAGGACGATGTAGGCCAGCGACCAGCTTTCGGAGGCCGTGGCTGGAAGCCCGGCCCCCGTGGCCATTGCAAAGGGGACCAGGACAACAGCCGCCATGGCCACCTGAACCGCGGTGGACGTGATCGCCGGGACGGACAGCCTGCGGGCCGTGATCGTGTAGAAGCCCCACACGGTGATGGCCGCGACGATCAGCAGCTCACCGGCATTGATCGAGAAGGTCAGCAGCCGCTGCAGGTCGCCTCCGGTGAGCACCAGCAGGACTCCGCAGAGGCCCAGGGCAATCCCTGCCCAACCCAGCGGGCGCGGCCTGTCCCGGAGCAGGACCACGGCCAGGACCGTGATCAGGGCGGGGTTCGCTGCGGTCACCAGCGAAGCGTTCAGGGCCGAGGTGTGCCCCAGCGCGCTGTACAGCAGCAGGGTGTAGGCGCTCATGCCCAGGCAGCTCAGAAGCAGGAGCACCGGCCAATGGCTCAGCACGGCGCGCCAGTCCGGTTTTTCCACCAGCTGCGCCAGGACCAGCAACGGCACAGCGGCCAGGGCCCACCGCCAGAACGTTAGCTGCAGCGGCTGCATGGTCTCCATGGCAGCCTGTCCTACAACAAAGTTGCCCGCCCAGAAGAGGGTGGCAAGAATCAGGTAAACGGCGGCTCGCACCCGGCAAATCTACACGTCCCCATGTTCCGCCCACGACGAAACTCTGGCACTCGCCTTGACCGAGTGCTAACCCTTGCATACAGTCTGTATTAGCACTCTCCCTAGGAGGGTGCTAATACATGAAGAGCTGCCAGCCAGGCTGCTGCCGGCACCGCGACGACGGTTTGCCAGCCACGGCGGAAAGCTTTCCAGTCCACGAATTTGCTGACGAAGAAGGAGAGGTCCGAGTGTCGGTCTCTATTAAGCCTCTTGAGGATCGTATTGTTGTCCGCCCGCTCGAAGCCGAGCAGACCACGGCTTCCGGCCTGGTGATCCCGGACTCCGCACAGGAGAAGCCGCAGGAAGGCGAAGTTGTTGCAGTAGGCCCCGGCCGCTTCGAAGACGGCAACCGCGTTCCCGTCGACGTAGCCGTTGGCGACGTCGTCATCTACTCCAAGTACGGCGGAACCGAAGTCAAGACCGGCGGCACCGAGTACCTCGTGCTCTCCGCCCGCGACGTCCTGGCGATCGTCGTAAAGTAACTCTCCGGATCCCCGTGCCGCTGGTCATGCTCTCTGCTGGTCAGCTGCGCGGGGTTCTGTCTTGAAAGGACAAAACCATGGCAAAGCAGCTTGCGTTTAACGACGCTGCCCGCCGGTCTCTTGAAGCCGGCATCGATAAGCTCGCCAACACCGTCAAGGTGACGCTCGGCCCCCGCGGCCGCAACGTCGTCCTGGACAAGAAGTGGGGCGCTCCCACTATCACGAACGACGGCGTCACCATCGCCCGCGAAGTGGAACTTGACGACCCCTACGAGAACCTTGGCGCGCAGCTGGCCAAGGAAGTAGCCACCAAGACCAACGATGTTGCCGGTGACGGCACCACCACCGCAACCGTCCTGGCGCAGGCGCTGGTCAAGGAAGGCCTGCGCAACGTAGCGGCAGGCGCCGCCCCCGGCCAGATCAAGCGCGGCATCGAGGTTTCCGTTGAAGCCGTCGCCGCCCGCCTGCTCGAGAACGCCCGCCCCGTTGAAGGCACCCAGGTGGCCAACGTTGCAGCGATTTCCGCCCAGAGCGACGAGGTTGGCGAACTTCTCGCCGAGGCCTTCGGCAAGGTTGGCAAGGATGGTGTGATCACCATCGAGGAATCCTCCACCACGCAGACCGAACTGGTCCTGACCGAGGGCATGCAGTTCGACAAGGGCTACCTGTCCCCGTACTTCGTCACCGACGCGGAACGCCAGGAAGCAGTCCTTGAGGACGCCCTCATCCTGATCAACCAGGGCAAGATCTCCAACATCCAGGAATTCCTGCCGCTGCTGGAGAAGGCGCTGCAGAGCTCCAAGCCGCTCTTCATCATCGCCGAAGACGTTGACGGCGAGGCTTTGTCCACGCTGATCGTCAACCGCATCCGCGGCACCCTGAACGTTGTTGCCGTCAAGGCTCCGGGCTTCGGCGACCGCCGCAAGGCCATGCTGCAGGACATTGCCACCCTCACCGGTGCACAGGTTGTTTCCCCGGAACTGGGCCTGAGCCTGGACACTGTTGGCCTTGAGGTGCTGGGCACCGCCCGCCGCATCACGGTCACCAAGGACAACACCACCATCGTTGACGGCGCAGGTTCGGCCGAAGACGTGGCAGCACGCGTAGCCCAGCTCCGCGCCGAGCTGACCCGCACCGATTCCGACTGGGACCGTGAAAAGCTCCAGGAGCGCCTGGCCAAGCTGGCCGGCGGCATTGGTGTCATCAAGGTTGGCGCCGCCACCGAGGTTGAGCTCAAGGAAAAGAAGCACCGCATCGAGGACGCTGTGTCCTCCACCCGCGCTGCCCTTGAAGAAGGCATCGTTGCCGGCGGCGGTTCCGCCCTGATCCACGCCCTGAAGGCACTGGATGAGGACCCCTCCGTCAAGGCACTCGAAGGCGACGCCGCCGCTGCCGTGGGCATCGTCCGCCGCGCCCTGGTCCAGCCGCTGCGCTGGATCGCCCAGAACGCGGGCTTCGACGGCTACGTTGTGACGTCCAAGGTTGCCGACCTGGAAACGAACAACGGCTTCAACGCCAAGTCAGGCGAGTACGAGGACCTGATCGCTGCCGGTGTCATCGACCCCGTCAAGGTCACCCGTGCGGCCCTCCGCAACGCGGCCTCCATCGCTGCCCTGGTTCTCACCACCGAGACCCTCGTGGTGGAGAAGCCGGCCGAAGAGGACGAGCACGCAGGCCACAGCCACTAATCCCCACCGGCTCCCAAGTCTCGCTTCGCTCGACTTGGGTCCCTCGCCGGCGTGGGCCCAGCCTGCCACCACAAGAAACCGGTCCAGCATCCGCTGGACCGGTTTTTTGCGCCTTGGGGGAACGGCGGAGACTAGGTTCCCGGCATGTTCTGCGTCTCCACGTCGCCCGCGCGCTCGTAGACCAGCGACACCGCCCCCTTCGGGAAGCTGCGGGCCGGCTCCGCCAGGCGGTAGGAGGCGGGGACGGTCCCTGCGTCGAAGAGGCGCTTGCCCTGGCCGAGGACCACCGGATAGAGCCAGAGATGGAGGCGGTCGAGCACGTTTGCTGCGAGCAGCGAACGGATGAGAACGCCGCTGCCGAACATGTGCACCTGCCCGTACCCGTCGCGGAGCCTGCCCGCGGCCGTGGCATCCGGCAGCACCGACGTGCCTGCCCAAGCGGGATCCGCCAGGCTGCTCGAGACGACGAACTTGGGCACCCGGTTGAGCGTCCCGCCGATGTCCCCGGACTGGTGTGGCCAGTAGCCCGCGAAGATGTCGTAGGTCTTCCGGCCGAGCAGCAGGGCGTCCATGTGGCTGACTTCGGACTCGATGGCCGCCTCAGCCTCCTCGTCGGAGACCGGCGCCTGCCAGCCACCGAAGGCGAAGCCGCCCTCCGTGTCTTCTTCGCTGCCGCCGGGCCCCTGGTAGACGCCGTCCAGGGTAAGGAACAGGTTCGCAACGATGAGTCCCATCCGTCCAGTCTGGGACAGTGCTCCAGCGCTGTCCAGCAATCCGGAACTGCCCGGGCAGGCGGGCGTGGCAGACTGATGCCATGCTGCTCTACGAGCTTGTGAAAACCACGGATAAGGTCGCATCCACGCGCTCCCGGCTCGCGAAGGTGGACGCGCTGGCAGACCTGTTGCGCCGGCTGGAGCCCGGGGAGATCGCCACCGCCGTCGGCTTGCTCACCGCCAGGCCGCGCCAGGGCCGGGTGGGGGTGGGCTGG
>NZ_JBJURL010000124.1:0-6601 GCF_046097905.1 Pseudarthrobacter sp. NKDBFgelt
CGGTGAGGGCGGCGGATTCGTTGGCCACCTGCAGAGGAACGAATACGCCCGGTACGCCAGGGACGTGCGGCGGCTGCCGTCGTCGTTTGCGGGGAGGCCCGGCGGCAGGGCACCCACGGATCAGCCGTTCCCGGGATCGGCAAGCCATTCCAGCGCTACGGCTGCTGTCCACGACTGGTCCATGCTGCCCAGCGGCTCACCGGTGAACGGCTCGTAGTACTCCCCGAAATGGCCTTCCATCAGTTGGGCGAGGGAAGCCTCGCGCAGCTGTCGGTAGCGCTTGCCGTCGCCCCGCCTGCGCAGGCAGTGGGCCAGGTACCAGTTCATCACCGGCCACACCGGCCCCCGCCAGTACTGGCGCGGCTTCAGCCCCTCATACGTGGTGGACGTGGAGGCGGGCAGCGGGAAGGCCAGCCGCGGATCACCGGTCCAGTCCGGCCCCTCGAAAATCTCCAGCTGCCTGTCCAGGAGTGCCTGGTCCGCGGTGGAAACCAGGGGTGCGAACCCGGCGATGGTGGGCGGCCCGATCCATTCGCCCGTCAGCACATCCCTGTCCCGCGCAAGTCCCGTCTCCGCATCCACGGTCGCGTCGACGCCGTCGCGGAATTCCGTGGCCCACTGCCGCAGCTGGGGCGCTTCCTCCGGCAGTCCGAACTGTTCGGCCAGCACGGCGAGGTCCTCGCTGGCCGCGGCAAAGATCGCAGACATAAAGACATCCTTGACCTGGAAGGACATCACCCCGGGCAGCCGGGCGTCGTCGAACCCCACGTCCGCCATCTGCTGCACCAGCCACAGGTAGCGGCTGTACTCCTCGTCGCTGGGACGCTGGCTGTGGTCCGTGACCTTGAGTGTGTCCGTGCGGACAAACGGCTCCATGTCGCCGGGCTGGACCCTGGAGTACGGGCCGTCGAAGCGCGGCGAGTTGTCCATCCCGGACTCCCAGCCGTGGTAGATGGTGAGCAGGCCCGAGCCGTCCCCGCCGCGGGCGCTCCGCAGCCAGGCATGCCAGTCGATCCAGTGCGGCAGAGTCCGCCGGGTGAATTGCTCCGCAAGCCTGGCATCCTCGCCGCCGGCCGCCGTCGCCCGTTCCACGATGCGGCGCAGCAGGGTGGCGTGGACCGGCGGCTGGCAGATGCCGCTGGACTGCACGCCCTCCGGCGACACGCCGCGGGTCCCCCACCGGTCCACGTCGGGGAAGTAGCCCGGGACGTCGGAGAACACGATGTGCGGGATCGTCCCGCTTTTCCACTGTGCGGCCACCAGGTAGTCCAGCTCCTGGAGTGCGCGGTCCACGCTCACGGTGGAGAGGCCGGCGGCCACGAAGGCGGCATCCCAGCTCCACATGTGCGGGTAGAGGTTCGGCGCCGCCGTGACCATGGTCCCGATGTCGTTCGCTGCCAGGACGTCCCTCGCCCGGCTCCCCAGCTCCTCAAGGGTGCGGATTGGAAAGGTTTCCCCGTCCGGCGCCGGGCTCATGCCGTGAGTCCAAGCTGGGTTTCCGTGTCGAAGAACCGGATGGCGGCCTGGTCGAAGCGCAGCCCCACCTTTTCTCCCGAGGAGACCCGCACAGTGGAGGCCACCTGCACTTTGATGGTCTGCCCGCCCAGGTCCACGGTCAGCAGCGTGGCGTGGCCCAGCGGTTCCACCACTTCCACGGTAGCGTCCAGGGTCCCCGGCGTGCCGCGGTCCTCGAGGTAGATGTTCTCCGCCCGGATTCCGACCATCACGGGGAGGCCGCCGGACCGGGCTGCGGAGCGGGCCAGGAATTCGGGGGCCTCGGTGCTTTGCCCGGCGACTTCCAGGGCGCCCTGCTGGGTGACGCGGCCCTCCAGGAAGTTCATGGGCGGTGAGCCGATGAACCCTCCCACGAACCGGTCAGCGGGCTCCTCATAGACCGTGATGGGGTGCCCCAACTGGGCGATCTGCCCCTTCTTCATCACGGCGACCCGGTCCGAGAGGCTCATGGCCTCCACCTGGTCGTGGGTTACGTAGAGGGTGGTGGAGCCCAGCTGCTGGACGATCTTCTTCAGCTCCGCCCGGAAGTCGAGGCGCAGGAGCGCGTCAAGGTTGGACAGCGGCTCGTCCATGAGCAGCACGTCGGCGTCCATAACGATGGCGCGTGCGACCGCGACGCGCTGCCGCTGCCCGCCCGACAGCTGGGCGGGGTACCGGTCCAGGTAGGGGGTCAGCTGGAGCAGGTCCGCCGCCCACGCGACCTTCTTTTCCAGTTCGTCCCGGGGAACCTTCTTCATGACCAGGCCGAACGCGATGTTGGTGCGGACTTTCCGGTGCGGGAAGACGGCGTAGGACTGGAACACCATGGACAGGTTCCGGTCCTGCGGCGGCAGGTAAGTCACGTCCCTGCCGCCAATGGAGATGCTTCCCTCGTCCGGGAAGTCCAGTCCCGCCACCATGCGCAGCAGGGTGGTCTTTCCGCAGCCCGAAGGCCCCAGGAGCACCATGAACTCGCCCTCGGCAACATCAAGGGAAACGTTGTTGGTGGCCAGCTCGGTGCTGCCCGGGTAGGTCTTTTTGAGACCCTTGATCGAGATGTCAGCCATGGAACAGCCTCTCTGGAACGCACTCAGCGGATGGTGGAGCCCCACATGTTGGTGAGGTAGCGGCGCATGAAGAAGATGAAGATCAGTGCCGGGATCACCAGCAGGAAGCCGCCGGCGAACCGGTAGGCCAGTGGTGACTCGGCGAGGGAACTGAGGACCTGGGCCGGAAGGGTGCGCTGGTTCAGGGTGAGGATCGACGCTCCCAGCACCTCGTTCCAGGACATCACGAAGGTGAAGATCGAGGCCGCCGCGATGCCCGGGATGGCCATGGGCATGACCACCTTGAGGAAGGCCTGCACCGGACTGCAGCCGAAGATGCGGGCGGCTTCCTCGACGTCCCGCGGCACGCCCAGGAACACCGAGGAGGTGATCAGGATGGTGGTGGGCAGTGCCAGCGCGGTGTGGAGCAGGACGACGGCGAGGACGCTGTCATAGAGCCCGGTCTGGAGGAAGAGCTGGGCCAGCGGCACGGACAGGACCACGATGGGCAGGGCACGGGTGAAGAGCAGGAAGAGCTGGTACGGGTCCCTGCCCGGGAAGGCGAAACGCGCCACGGCATACCCGGCCGGGACGCCGATGATCAGTGACAGCACAAGGGTGAAAATGCCCACTTGGACGGAGTTGATGAGCCCGCCAAGGATGCCCGTGGACTGCAGGAACGTCTCCATCGTCTCAAGGGAGAAGTTGTTGGGGATAAAGCTCAGGGGGAACTCCTGCAAGGCTGCCCTGCTGGAGGTGGCGGACAGGGCGATCAGGTAGATCGGCAGCGCCATGAAGAGGGTGATGAGGATGCAGCCCACCTGGAGCAGTATCCGGTTCCGGCGGCGCTTTGCCAGCGGCCTGCGGTCGACCTCCGGCGCCGGGCGGTCTGCCGCCGCCGTTGTTTTGTTGGTGGTGGCGTGGCTCATCGCGGGGCCTCCGACTGGTCTTTCAGGAGCTTGAGGTATCCAACGGCGGTGACCATGGACACTGCCATGACCACCAGGGCAAGCGCCGACGCCACGTTGGCGTCCTGGAGGCCCGTGTACCAGCGGTAGGTCTCGCCGACCACCAGCGGGAAGTTCTGTCCCGTGAGGGCCAGCGCCACCGCGAAGGTCTGGAACGCGAGGATGGTCCGGAGGATCAGGGCGGTCTGGAGGCTGGGACGGAGCAGCGGCAGGGTCACGTGCCACAGCCGGTCCCAGAAGCCGGCCCCGAAGACGCCGGCCGCCTCCTCATAGTCCTTCGGGATGGACTGCAGCCCGGCAACCACAATCACGAACACGAGCGAAGTTGCCCGCCAGACTTCCGCGATCAGCACGGCCATGAACATGGAGGCGTAGTTGTCGTAGGCGAGCCAGGAGAACGGTTCAAGGCCCACGGAGGCCAGCACGGAGTTGAGGTAGCCCCGGTCCGTGAACACCGTCAGCCACACCAGGCCGGCGGCAAGGTCGCTGACCGCCAGGGGGATGGCCCAGATATAGAAGTACACCGAGGATCCGCGCGGTTTGGCACGGATCAGCAGGGCCATGGCCAGCGCCAGGACGAACTGGATCGGAATCATCACCACGATCAGCAGCAGGGTGTTGCCCACGGAAGCCCAGAAGTAGGGGTCCTGCGCCATCCGGGTGAAGTTCGCCGTCGTCAGTCCTTCCGGGCCGCCGAACGCCTGGAGGATGCCGCTGACCATCGGCCAACCGAACAGCAGGGTCATAAAGACGATGGAAGGGGCAATCAGCAGCATTGCCGCCGAGGTTCCGCTCCTCCGCGGCGGCCGGCCGCGCGGCCTGGCGGGCCGGGGCCGGGGCCTTGCGGCAGCGGGTGCGTCCGGGGAAGCCATCACGCAACCCTGCACTGGTCAGAGTCGGGATCCGGGGCCCAGCAGGGAACATTCAGCGTGTCCATGATGCTGGCCAGCTCCGCCCCCTGGCGGTCCAGCGTCGCCCTGACGTCTGCGTTGTTCAGGCAGATCTCCTGGAAGCAGTTCTTGAACAGCTGCGAGACCTGCGGGTCCTTGTCGCCCAGGCCCACGGGCGGGAGCGCGAGGATGGCGTCCGGGGCTTCCTGTTGCGCCTTGACGGCCTTGGCCTCCAGGGCGATGCCGCCCGGGAGGTCGCTTCCGATATCCGCCTCCACCACCGGGAAGAAGGCGTTGGACTTCAGCGTCTCGATTTGCGCCTCCGGCTTTGACAGCGCCTTGATCAGCTCGAAGGCCTTGTCCTTTTCCGGCGAACCCTGGGGCACGGCCATGCCGCCGACGACCAGCAGGTAGCCCTTGCCCTTCGGGCCGGACGGGGCGGGCACCATCAGCCAGTCGTCAGGCTTGTCCTGGACCGCGTTGATGAGGCGGGCCACATGGTCCCACGCCACCAGGACTTCCCCGTTGCCCAGCGGTTCCTGCATGAAGTCGTAATTCGCGGAGGCCGGGTTCATGTTGGCCCACAGGTCACGCATGTAGGTCCAGGCGGTGACGGCGTCGGCATTGCGGAACGTGGTGATCTGCCCGCCCGTGAAGCTGGGGAGCAGGAAGCCCTGGTAGAAGCGGTGGTGGAGGCCCTTCGGCCCGGCCGGAATGCCGAACACCGGACGCCCGCCGTTCGCCGCCTTGGCTGCTTGGGCCCACGCCAGGAAGTTTTCGTAGGTGAGGTTGTTGACGTCGGCGCCCGAGGGGAGCCAGTCCAGCGCCTTCTTGTTGACCGCCACCACATAGGTCGCCTGGATCCAAGGGATGTACCGGGGAGAATCCGTTCCGAGCTTCGCCAGCTCCAGCAGGTCGTCGGAGTAGCCGGCAGACGAAAGGTCGTTGGTCAGGGAGCTGAGGTCCTCGAACTGGGACGCGAAGGGGATGAGGTCGCTGTGCAGGCCCGCTGCGATGCCTATTTCAACCTTTCCGGCGGCGAGCTGGGACTTCAGGGTGGTGTTGAAGATGCCGGTGTCCACAGGGTTGTAAGCCACCTGGATGTCGCCGGCGAACTTCTTCAGCGTGGCTTCATATCTCTGCCGCTCCTCCACGGGGGAGAACTGGGTGGAAAGGAAGTTGACGGAGCCCTCCCCTCCGCTCCCGCTGGTATTCACGCCGCAGGCTGCCAGCAGGGGGCCGGTGGCCAGGGCCATCAACCCTCCCTTGAGCAAGGTCCGCCGGCTGAGGTCACGGTGGGCAAGATCCGACATTGGAACCTCCTGCTGCAAGGGCAGATAGTATTTTTGTCTGATGATCGATCATAATTGTGTGATCTAGACCACGTCAATGACCAGACCGCGGCCCGGGCCGGCCACACATGCAAAGGAAGCGGGCAGGATGACCCAACAGAGGACGCTCGTCGGGGGCTCAGGCCAACCTCCCGTGGGGCCCGCCACCAGCGCCGGCCACGTCCTCCAGCTCCTGCGCTCAAGCCCGGCCGGATACAGCCGGGCTGACCTGCTGGATATCACGGGCATGGCCCGGTCCACCCTTTATGAGCGGCTGGACGCTCTTTTCGCTGCAAGCCTGGTCTATGAATCCATGCCCCTGCGCTCCCAGCGCGGCAGGCCGCCCCGGGCCATCCGCTTCGATGACCGCAACAAGCTGGTCCTCGCGATCGAGATCGGGCACACCCACGCCAGCATCCACCTCCTGTCCCTGGGCCGGGACATCGTGGCCTCCGCCCGGCTACCCATCAAGATCAGCCAGCCCCAGGAAGGCGTGGCCGGCACTGTCATCGAGGAGTCCCTGCGGCTCCTCGACGGGCGGCAGCCGGTGGGAGCAGGGGTGGGGCTGCCGGCCCCGGTGGACCCCCTCCACCGGCTGGGCCTGGAACGCACCGTCCTGGCCCACTGGGACCTGCAGCGCCTGCAGGACGTCATGGAGGCGAGGCTCGAATGCCCGGTCCTGCTGGAAAATGACGCCCGCTCGATGGCGGTCGGCGAGGTCCGGGAGCCGCTCGAGTCCCTCGTGGCAGTGAAGGTCAGCACCGGCGTCGGCTCCGGCATCATTGTGCGGGGCGCCCTGGTCCGCGGCGCCCACGGTGCCGCCGGGGACATCGGGCACGTGCGGATTCCCGAGGCCGCGGGCCTCCGCTGCC
>NZ_JBJURL010000125.1:0-6168 GCF_046097905.1 Pseudarthrobacter sp. NKDBFgelt
CGTCCGGGCTGAAGTCGGTGCTCGCGTTTGGCGCCTACGCGCTCGCCGCGGCAGCCCTGGCGCTCATCCCCTTCGTCTCCGCAGCGCTCGGCGCCCTCCCGGTGATCGCCGCCCTCCGCGGCCAGGGCACCCTGTTCTCCTCGTGGCCGGTGCTGCTGTGGGCTGTCCCTGCTGCCGCCGTCGTCTGGTTCCTGTCCAACATGGCCCTGACGGCCGCCGTCGTCCGTTTGCTTGGCCTGGGACTTCGCGAAGGCCACTACCGCGTCCGCAGCTTTACCGGCTGGCGGGTGTGGGCCACCGAACGTGTCCTGGACATGGCCCGGGACCTGCTCTTTCCCCTCTACGCAAGCCTGTTCACACCGGTCTGGCTGCGGCTGCTGGGGGCGAAAGTGGGCCGCAACGTTGAGGCGTCCACCGTACTTCTGCTGCCTTCCATGACGACCGTGGGCGACGGCGCTTTCCTGGCCGATGACACCATGATTGCCTCCTACGAGCTCGGCGGCGGCTGGATGAGGATCGCTCCAGCGAAGATCGGAAAACGGGCGTTCCTGGGGAATTCGGGCATGACCGGGGCGGGCCGCAGCGTGCCCAAGAACTCGCTGGTGGCTGTGCTGTCCGCGACGCCGGCGAAAGCGAAATCGGGGACGTCCTGGCTGGGCAGCCCGCCGGTGCGCCTCCGCCGCGCACGGATGGAGGCTGACCAGAGCCTGACCTATGACCCTCCCCTGAGGCTGAAGATCTACCGCAGTTGCTGGGAACTGTGCCGCGCTGTGCCTGTCATCCTCACCGCGGCCATCGCCGTCGCCCTCCTTGCGGTCCTGGACTGGGTAGCCGGCACGGCTGGCTACGCCGCCGCTGCCGTGCTCGGGGCGCCCGTGGTGCTGGCGGCCGGGGCTGTGGCCGCGGCAAGCTCGGTAGCGGCCAAGTGGCTCCTAGTGGGGAAGATCGATGCGCGGGAGCACCCCCTGTGGAGTTCGTTCATCTGGCGCAACGAGGTGGTGGATACGTTCATCGAGATGGTCACCGCGCCCTGGTTCGCGCGCGCTGCGGCCGGAACCCCTGCTCTGGTGTGGTGGCTGCGTGGCCTTGGTGCCAAGATCGGCTCCGGCGCCTGGTGCGAAAGCTACTGGCTGCCCGAGGCGGACCTGGTCACGCTGGGTGAAAACTCCACCGTCAACCGCGGCTGCGTCATCCAGACGCACCTCTTCCACGACCGGGTGATGAGCATCGACACCGTTACGCTTGAGGCCGGGGCAACCATGGGCCCGCACGGAGTCATCCTGCCCGCCGCCCGGATTGGTGCCGGCGGTACAGTGGGTCCGGCATCCCTTGTGATGCGTGGCGAGACCGTTCCGGCGGCCAGCTACTGGATCGGGAATCCGGTCAGCCCATGGACATCCCCGGCCGCCGCCGTTCCCGCCCGAGAGGCCCAGCCACAGTGACCGCACACCAGGAGCACCTACCAGGCGGGTCGCAGACGGCAGTCCCCTGCCGTCCGCTGCCGGACCCCTACACGCCGGGGCACGGATCCGCAGACTACGGGGTGTCCCGCTACGAGCTGTACCTCGATTACCGAGTCTCCACCAACAGGCTTTCCGGCCACACCGCCATCACAGCACGCTCCCACGTGGAGCTGGCCACCATAACCCTGAACCTGGCGGGACTGCGGGTGCTGAAGGTTCAGCTGGACGGGCAGCGCGTGCAGAAATTCAGCCAGCGGGGACACCAGCTCTTTATCGTCCCCGCCCGCCCGGTGGCAGCCGGCAGCGACTTCAGCCTGGACATCCGCTACGAGGGCACCCCGGGTCCGCTGCGCGGCAACTGGGGCGAAGTGGGCTGGGAAGAGCTCACCGACGGGGTGCTTGTGGCCGGGCAGCCCACCGGCGCGCCGTCCTGGTTTCCCTGCAACGACCACCCCAGCCAGAAAGCCAGCTTTGGGTACACCATCACCACGGAGGCCAACTACAGGGTGGTCTGCAACGGTGTGCTGGTCTCTCGCCACGCCAAGGCCAGCCGTGAAACCTGGGTTTTTGAACAGCCCGAGCCCATGGCCACCTATTTGGCCACGGTGCAGATCGGCCGCTACGAGCTTCTTCCACTGGCCTTCCAGCCCTCTTTCCCGGCGCACCGCGCGGGCACCGCGGACGACGGCGGCCGGCGTCAGGTCCCGCAGTTCGTTGCGGCACCCCGGGCACTCATGGCCACCGCCACTGCCGCCCTCGCCCGGCAGGGGCAGATGATGGAGGCCTTCGAGACCTGCTTTGGCCCGTACCCGTTTGCCGGTTACACCGTGGTGGTGGCGGATGATGCCCTCGAGATCCCCCTGGAAGCCCAGTCGCTGTCCGTGTTCGGCCCCAACCATCTCACCCAGCAGTGGGAGGACCAGCGGCTTATTGCCCATGAGCTTGCCCATCAGTGGTTTGGAAACTCCCTGACCGCCACCGCCTGGGCCGACATCTGGCTGCACGAGGGATTCGCCTGCTACGCCGAGTGGATCTGGTCCGAGGCCTCCGGGAACGCCACGGCGCAGCAACGGGCCCAGGGCGCCTGGCAGCTCCTCGCATCGCAGGCGCAGGACCTGATGGTGGGCGACCCCTCACCGGAGCTGATGTTCGATGACCGGGTCTACAAACGCGGCGCCCTTGCCCTCCATGCCCTGCGGCGTGCCACCGGCGATGTGCTGTTCTTCGAGCTCCTCAGAACCTGGACGCACCGGTACCGCTTTGGCGGCGTCACAACTGCTGATTTCGTGGAAACCGCCAACCAGGCATGCATCGAACTGCCCGGATTCGACGCGCGCGCTGTGTTGGACCCCTGGCTCTACCAGTCAGCGCTGCCCCCACTCCCGCTCCCGTGACAGCGACAGTTCAAGGCCTCTCACTGGCAGCCGTACGGTTGTCCGGAGTGGACCTGGGCCTGTCGCATGTCCTGGAAGAAGCGGAGCTGGCCAGGGCGTCGACGTTCCGCTCCCCCTCCCTGCGGGATGCCTTCCTGGCCGGCCGCATAGCGTTGCGCCTCCACATCAGTGCGCTGACCGGAGACAGCCCCGGGTCGCTCGAAGCGGACTATTTCTGTCCCACCTGCAGCAGCGGACAGGGACACGGGATCCCCCGGTATCGGCTCCCTTCCCGTCCCGGCCTTCTTCGTGTCAGCCTCAGCAGGTCCGGGAGCTGGTGCGTGGTTGCCGCTGCCCTGGATGACCGGATCGCCGGTATTGGGGTGGACATCGAGAACGGGTCCGCAGCAGACTTTGAGGGATTCCCGTCGCTTGCGATGACCGAGAACGAGCGCGGCCAGCTGGAAAAAGTGCCCCCGGCGCTGAAAACCAGGTTCCAGACCCGTCTTTGGGTCCGCAAGGAGGCCGTCCTCAAGGCACTCGGTACGGGCCTGGCAAAGGCCCCCTCCCTGGTTGATGTGTCCGGGTCAACCCCCTCCGGGCTTACGGGACCTCCCGGGCGGGCACTGTGGAGTCTTGAGGACCTCAGTCCCGCCGGTCTTGGTCTTCCGGAAGACTTCGCTGCCTCAGTCGCTACCTTCGCGGAGACACCTCACGCCAGCCGCACGATGGAATACGGCCACCTGCCTGCCGGCGGCCCTTAGGCAGGAAGCGTCCAATCCCCGGCTTGACGGTTGGGGAGGGAATACGGAGAACGTCGAATTCTGACATGTCGATGAGCTGCCGGGAACCAGTCAACGTGTCCAGAATCCACAGCAACCCGCAATCAGGGATGGCGTCCACCACCGGCCCGCGATGGACCAGCCCGTCGCCGGAGTACGCTTCCACGGCATCTCCCGAAACCAGTTCGTGTGATCCGACAACAATGCCATCACCGTTTGTCATGCTGAGTGGCTGTCCCGCGCCGTGAGCATTTCTGCCAGCTGGCTTGGAGTGGCGCGGGCGGCTGCGAAGGCGACGATAGCCAGCGGCGGGACCGCGACGAAGATTGCGACGAGGACCGCGATCACGGCCTCTGTGGTTGGCATATCCATTGCCCGTTCCTTCCACTTTGCCTTGCCTTGTCCTGTCTCCAGAATGGCGCCGCAAGGTGGACTGCAGGTGTCCCCCGGATGATCATTCCCTGATGTTTAGGGCTTGGTCTTTTCGCGGAAAGGGACAGCAATGCGCGGACCACGACGCCGGAAAAGCAGTGCGGCCCACCCTCCGGAGCCGGAGGGCGGGCCGCACTGATGAAAGAAGGCGCCAGGTATGCCGCTAGAAGCGGTTGCGCGGAGGCTGCGTCTGCTGGCCGGCGCGGAGCTGCTTTGCCTTACGGGCTTTCTGCACCTTGCTGATGATGGTGGGCAGGAAGAACAAGAACAGTCTTTTCATGACGGTGGTCCTTTCGTTGATGTTCCGTGGTCCCGCTGCGGGATCATCCAGGCCCCGGAGGCACCGTCAGATCCCGGCATGTCGAGATAGTAAGCATGGTTACTATATAGATCCTACGCACAGTGCCCGCCCATCGCACAAGGCTTCAGCCAGCCCCGAACTCCCAACTAGGTAGCGCTAAGTGTCGTTATGGGGCCCCAAAACGACACTTAGCGCTACCTAGTTGGGCCGGGGCACCCATGGCGAGCGCCGCCGCCACACCCGCCCACCGCCGTCGTCCGCCAGTGCGGCACCGCGCCCCCTCTGCCGTCGGAAACACCCCGCGGAAGTGTGGCGCAGCTCACATACCTTTCTGCGTGAGGTTTGGCGGCCCGGCTGCGTCTTATCTGCACAGGCGCACAACAGCGCAGGTTCAACAAAGAGGAGTGATCGCTTTGACTACCCAGACGCAGACCCCCGCAACTGTCGCCGCCAAGACCCCGTCGGCCGGGGTGGCCGCCCCCGCCCAGCCCAAGGGCAAGGACGGCCGCGGCGCCACCACCGTTGACGACGGCGTGGTGGCGAAGATCGCCGGCATCGCCATCCAGGAGATCGACGGCGTCCACGCCCTCGGCGGCGGAGCAGCCCGTGCATTGGGCACGCTCCGGGAAAAAGTGGGCCAGAAGGACCTGACCCAGGGCGTCAGCGTTGAAGTGGGCCAGACCCAGGTGGCCGTTGACGTCACCCTGGTGGTCGAATACCCGCACCCCCTCCAGGACGTGGCGGACCGCGCCCGGGACGCCGTCTACACGGCAATCGAGGACCTCGTGGGCATGGAGGTGACCGAGGTTAACATCACCATCACCGACATCCACGTCCCCTCCGACGATGCCGAGGAAGACGCCGACCAGGAGCCGAGGGTCGCGTGAGCCCGGCAGTAACGGGCACCGCCGCCGGGGCTGTCCTGGCCCTGGCGGCCCTGGCCTTCGGATTCTGGGGCTTCCTGCTCACCGCCCTGTTCATGGGGACCGGCGCGGTACTTGGCCGGGCCGCCCAGGGCACGCTGGACGTCGGCGCAGTCATGGACGCCCTCCGTGGCAAGCGCTCCTCCCTATGACTCGGAGGGGCTACAACCGGATCTCGCCTGCGGCCCTCCGGCACACCCTGGAGACGGTTGCGGCTGATGCTTTCGGCGTCCCAGGGAAAAACGTTGAGGCAGGTCTCCGGGATGACGGTGGCACATTGGGGGCCGCCATCTCGGTGATGCTTCCCCTCCCGCCGCTGCTGCCGGGCCCCGGCGCGGGCACACCGGCAGCAGCGGGCACGCTGTTCGAGCAGACGCGGGCGGCGCGGGACACCATCCTGCGCCGGGGCGCCGACCTCAGCGGGTTAATGATGGGAACGGTGGACATCACGCTCACCGGCGCCCGGCAGCCGCACCGTCCCAGCAGGGTCGACGGCGGTCCCCACCAGACGGGTGCGCGACCCGGCGGTGTCCAAACGGAACCCCACCAGACGGGTGCGCGCCATGAACACCACCAGGAAAGGAGGCCGGCATGAACAACGAACGGCTGATCCGCCGCATGGTGCGGCGGGAGACCCACTCGTCCCGGGCCGCAGTCTCGGTCCTGGCCGGAACGGTCCTCCTGGCTCTATGCCTCTGGCTGGCCCTGGAAGCAGTCCTGATGGTGGCCGGGGTTCCCGCACTGCTGGCGTCCCCCGGGGAAACAGGACGGTGGCTGGCCGGGCTGCCTGCCGCCACCATCCCGGTCTGGCTGGCCGCCGCAGGGACAGGCATCGCCCTGCTCGGGGTGCTCCTTGTTCTTGCCGGGGCAGCAGCCGGGCGCCGGCCGCGCCGG
>NZ_JBJURL010000126.1:0-5890 GCF_046097905.1 Pseudarthrobacter sp. NKDBFgelt
TGGAAACCGACACCGGCCACCAAGGATGAACCACCCGGCTGGATCTCACCGTCCGGGCGGCACTACAAAAGCGAACATCAGGACTGGGAGCCAACCCACTGGCCGGAATCTGTCCTGTCCGCCCTGCCGGCGGCGCTGGAACCGGGGGAGCATCACAACGGGCAAGTCCGCGGCATGCTGCCCTACCCGCCCATGCCCGGCGCGTGTGCCTGCCCTGCCGGAGACCTCCTGCACCTGGAACCTCCACAGGAGGAACCTGAAGATGACAACCTCATAGACCTGGACGACATACCCGTGGACGACCCCCTCTGGGAAGACTTCCACGCCCTGCCGCCCGTCCTGCCCCAATACCCCCTGAATGTCCGGGATCCCATGAATGACTGGGACCCGATAAGTGGCTGGTACCCGACAAGTGAGTGGGACCCGATAAGAGACCGGGACCCGGCACTGACCTAGCCGGCACCAAATGCTCACAGACACGGGCAGCCCGGCGTGCGGGGGTCAACAGCCGCGGGTCAGGGAGTCGGTTTAACCTCAGGCCGGGTCGGGGGGAGACGGCCCAGGCATAAACCGGGTTGGGGAGGGGGTCCAAGCACAGCCCAGAGCCCCAGGAATCCGAACCAGGCAAAGGCCAACTTTTGCGGTCCACGCCAGGAGGGCTAGATTCATCAGCAAGATGACTAATCAAACCAGTCCCCCGCAAGCAACCGCTTACTGGACAACGGCCAAGGAACAGGGCGAACTCCGCACCGAGGACCTTCCAACCCCTGGCCCAGGCGAAGCCCTGGTGCGCACCCTCTATTCCGGCATCAGCAAAGGCACCGAGATGGTGGTCCACGCCGGCGCAGTCCCACCCCGGGTGGCTGAAGCGATGCGGGCACCCCGCCAGGAGGGTGAGTTCCCGGGGCCGGTGAAATTCGGATACCTGTCCGTGGGTGTTGTCGAGGAAGGGCCGGAAGGTTGGCCGGGGCAGCGCGTCTTCTGCCTCAACCCCCACCAGGACCGCTACGTGGTGCCCGTCAGTTCACTCACCAGGATTCCCGATGACGTCCCGTCCCGGCGGGCAGTGCTGACCGGAACCGTGGAAACCGCGGTCAATGCGCTGTGGGAGGCCGGCCCGAGGCTCGGTGACCGGGTTGCGGTAGTGGGCGCAGGTCTTGTGGGAGGCATGGTGGCCACCCTGCTGAGGACCTTTCCGCTGGAACGCCTGCAGCTTGTGGACCTGGACCCGGGCCGGAAGCAACTGGCGGACACCCTGGGAATAGGCTTCGCCCACCCGGATGACGCCCTCGCCGACTGTGACATCGTGTTCCACTGCTCCGCCTCCCAGGAAGGCTTGGCGCGGAGCCTGCAGCTTGCGGGCGACGAAGCGGACGTCATTGAAATGTCCTGGTACGCGAACCGCGGGGTCACCCTGCCGCTGGGGGAGGACTTCCACGCCCGGCGCCTGTCCATCAGGGCAAGCCAAGTGGGAGTGGTGGCACGAGCGCGCCGGCACCGCAGGACCAACGCCGACCGCCTGAACCTCGCTGTATCGCTGCTGAAGGATCCGGTTTTCGACGCCTTCCTCACCGGCACCTCGCCGTTCGCTGAGCTGCCCGGCGTTGTGCAGGACCTGGCCCACGGCAACCGCGAGGCCTTGTGCCACGTCATTGAGTACCCGGGCAACGAAGATTCCCTGCACCCCAACCGAGAAGACCAGAGGTAGTCCATGTTCAGCCTGACCGTCCGACGCCACTTTATGATCGCCCACAGCCTCCCGCGCGAGGCCTTCGGGCCGGCCCAGTCCCTGCATGGGGCAACGTTCGTCGCCGAGGTGTCCTTCCGGCGTCGGAAGCTCAACGAGGACGCGATCGTCCTGGACATCGGCGCCGCCGGCACCATGATCGAGGAGGTGCTGGCAGGCCTGAACTACCGCAACCTGGACGAGCATCCCGATTTCGCCGGCAAGCTCAGCACCACGGAGGCGCTCGCGGAATACATCGCGCAGTCCGTTGCCGCAAAGCTGAAGGACGATCCCGACGGCGGCCAGCTCACCGGGATCGACGTCACCCTGCGCGAAAACCCGGACGCCTGGGCCACGTACACGCTGGACCTTCCAGCTGCCTGATCCCATGGACCGCATCCGGCTGCTGGTTCCCGGCAACATCCACCATCATTCCGGTGGAAACATCTACAACGCGCGGCTGGTGCAGGGGCTGAAGCTCCTGGGAGTGGACGTGGAGGTGCTCCCCGTTGAAGGCTCCTGGCCCTACGCCAGCGCCCACGCCCGGCGCAGGCTGGGCACCCTCTTGGGGGCGTGGGAACAGGTGAGTGAAGCGGAATCAGAAAACACCGTATCCCTTGTGGATGGGCTCATCGCGATGGGCGCACCGGATGAACTGGAATTTGCGGCCAAGGCTGGACGCAAAACATGGGTATTGGTACATATGCCCGCCCCGGCACATCAAGAGCTTGAAGCACGGTCCCTCCGGGCTGCCACGGGCGTGGTGTGCACCAGTACCTGGGCCAGCAAAGTCCTGGAAGAACGCCACGGACTCCATGGGCTCAAGGTCGCACTCCCAGGCACCGACCCAACGCCGTTGGCTGAGGGGTCCGCGCCGCCCCACCTGGTCACAGTGGCCGCGCTCCTGCCCAATAAGGACCAGCTGCTCACGGTCTCCGCGCTGGCACTGCTTCAGGACCTTGACTGGACCGCATCGTTTGTCGGGTCAGACCAGGCAGACGGGGATTACGCACAAAAGGTTCGAGCCGCTGTAGAAATGCACGGGCTGGACGGGCGGATACAGTTCACCGGTGAGCTGGCGGGCGAGGCACTGGACAACGAATGGCGCCGGGCGGATCTCAGCCTCCTGGTGTCACGTGCCGAGGCGTTCGGCATGGTGGTCACCGAATCACTCGCCCGCGGGATTCCCGTGGTGGTGCGCGATGGCACGGGCGCCGTTGAGGCCTTGCGCCTGGGAACAGCGGAGAAGGATGACGACGGCGGCGCTCTTCCGGGAGCGAAGGTTGCCTTTCCGGCGGATGACGATCCCGCGAACCCGGCCATCCTGGCCGAGGCCCTGCGGCGCTGGCTGGGAGATGCCGGGACCCGGGATGCCTGGCGGGTACGGGCGCTGGATGCACGGGGCAGGCTGCCGGGCTGGGAGCAGCCAGCGGCCCGCGTGCTGGCCGCAATCAGGCAGGTTCGCTGACAGCCCGGGTTCTCTGACAGCGCGCATGAATCAGAGCCGCGAGCGGTGCCCGGCGAAGAACTCACGCAGCAGGGCAGCGCTCTCGGCCTCGCGCACGCCCGGGTACACCTCAACCCAGTGGTTCAGGCGCCTCTCACGGAGCACATCGAAAACCGACCCCGCAGCTCCTGCCTTCTCGTCCCAGGCGCCGAAGACCACCCGGGGGATTCTCGCCAGCACAATCGCACCGGCGCACATCGCGCACGGTTCCAGGGTGACCACCAGCGTGCAGTCGGCCAGCCGCCAGCCGCCTCCGCTGCCGCCGTCGAGCAGGGAAACCTGGCGCAGCCGTTCCGCCGCCTCGCGGATGGCAACCACCTCGGCATGCGCGGTGGGGTCGCCCAGCTCTTCCCGCTGGTTGCGTCCGGAACCCAGCACTGCGCCGTCGGGCCCAATGACCACCGCCCCGATGGGCACGTCCTCGGTGTCGAGGGCGCGCCGGGCCTCGGCGAGGGCAAGGCCCATCCACGCATGGTGTTTCTTATCTGCGGAGACCATGGCTCAATGATAGTTTCGAAGGTACCCAGAGCCCGTGACGCACATCCGCCGGGAGGCACAGTGAGCACAGTCCGAGACCGCGTGGACAAGTGGATCAAGCCGTACGCCGCCTTGTGGCTGACCATGATCATCGGCGGAACGCTGGTGATCGCGCTGGCACTCCTGGGCGCTGAGGTCTACTCGGACGTCGTGGACGAGGAAGGCTTGGCGGGCCTTGATATTCCTGCACTGGAATACTCGCAGTCGTTGCGGAACCCGGAGGTTGACGCCTTCGCCACAGGTTTCACCAACGTAGGCGGCGGGATCGGCATGCCCATCCTGGCAAGCATCCTCACCGCCTGGCTGACCTTCCTGAGCAGGACGTGGCGGCCCATTGTATTAGTGGGCGGCGCAGCCCTGGTCTCCACGCTGGCCACCACCTGGGGCAAGCGGCTGGTTGGCAGGACCCGTCCGGACCACGCCGAAGCCGTCCCGCCGTTCGAAACCTCGCCGTCCTTTCCCAGTGGCCACACCCTGAATACCACTGTGGTGATAGGGGTCCTGATCTACCTCATGTGCCTGCAGTTCCAAGTGCTCTGGGCCCGGATTGCAGCCATCACGGTGGGCACACTCTTCATCCTTGCCATGGGCCTGAGCCGGGTCTTCCTGGGACACCACTGGATGACGGACGTGATGGCGGGCTGGTTCCTGGGGCTGGCGTGGGTGGGCATCGTGATCCTGGCCCACAGGCTGTTCCATGTGATGCGGCGGCGCGAACACGCAGGCCCGGCGCCCACCTTCGAACATCCGGTCCTGCGCGAGGACCACTCCGGGGACGCGGAAGGCACCACCGGTACCGCCCCGAAGGAGAACGACGGCGGTGCCCCGCCAAGGGTCGACGACGGCGCTTCCCAGCCCGGCACGGGCCGCGGGCAGCGGGGGAGCGGCCCGGCGGCCGGGTGATAGTTTTGACCCATGCGCACTCTCGTTGTGGACCACCCGCTGGTCGCCCATAAGCTCACCGTCCTGCGGGACAAGAACACTCCGTCCCCGGTCTTCCGGCAGCTGACGGAGGAACTGGTGACCCTCCTGGCCTACGAGGCCACGCGGGAAGTCCGCACCGAGCCCGTCACCATCGAAACCCCTGTCAGCACGACTGTGGGTACGGCATTCACCAAGCCCACTCCGCTGGTGGTACCCATCCTTCGTGCAGGCCTGGGAATGCTGGAGGGCATGACCAAGCTGGTCCCCACGGCTGAAGTGGGCTTCCTGGGTATGGCCCGCGACGAGGAAACGCTGGACATCATTACCTACGCCGAGCGCCTCCCCGAGGATCTCACCGACCGGCAGATCTTCGTGCTGGATCCCATGCTTGCCACCGGCGGAACACTGCGCGAAGCCATCAAGTTCCTGTTCAAGCGCGGCGCCTCGGATGTCACGTGCATCTGCCTGCTCGCCGCGCCGGAAGGCCTGGCCAAGCTGGAGGAAGAACTCTCCGGCGCAAACGTCACCATCGTCCTGGCATCCATCGACGAGAAACTCAACGAGAAGTCCTACATCGTTCCGGGCCTGGGAGACGCAGGCGACCGCCTGTACGGCATCGCGGGCTAGGACTCAAGCCTTTCCCGCTTCCCGCCGCAAGGCTTAGCCTGTGCGCATGGACTGGAAACTGGAACTCGTTTTTGTCCCCGTGTCCGACGTGGACCGGGCCAAAGACTTCTACGTCAACAAGGTGGGCTTCAACGCCGATTTCGACGAGCGGCCCAGCGGCTCCATCAGGTTCGTGCAGCTGACCCCGCCAGGGTCTGCCTGCTCCATCTGCATTGGGGAAGGGCTCACGGACGCGCCTCCCGGCACAGGCTCAAACCTGCAGCTTGTGGTCAACGACATCCAGGCCGCCCATGCGCAGCTGAAAGCCAACGGGGTAGACGTCAGCGATGTGGACGTGCAGGACTGGGGCCATTTTGTGTACTTCGCCGATCCTGACGGGAACCGGTGGGCGGTCCAGTGCATCCCGGGCCGGGAGGTACTGGACCGCGAGGGGCAAGCCGCCTCGGTTTAGTACCAGTTGTTGGCGTAGTGGAAGTTCAGTGCTCCACACGGCGACTGGTAGCGCTCCTGGATGTAGTTCAGGCCCCAATTGATCTGCGTACGGTAATTCGTGCGGTAGTCGGCGCCCG
>NZ_JBJURL010000127.1:0-5886 GCF_046097905.1 Pseudarthrobacter sp. NKDBFgelt
TCTGGTGAGCAGCGACATGGAAACCTCTTTGTTTTGTGTCAGCGGGTGCAGGGCCGAAAAGCCTGGTGGCGGGCCCGTCGGAGGTCCCTGAGACAGCCAGGCCGACGGCGGCAGCGGCTCCCGCCGTCGTGGAGACCACGGCGGCGGAGACCGCGGCGACGAACAGGTTGGCGCCCAGCCAGCGGGCCCGGGATACCGGCGCTGACAGCAGGATCTCCGCCCTGCCTTCCGCCTCCTCGGCACGCATCCGGAGGACTGACTGGATCCCGGCGGCGGCGGCGAACACCCCGGCCATGCCCAGTAGCGCCGTGACGAACACGTCGATCAGTCCGGCCTGCCCGCCGGGCACCAGCCGCTCGATCATCTCCTTCACCGGCCCCAGGCTGGATACCGTCTCAGTGACTGCCGGGCCAAGGGCACCCGCCACGGCACCCAGGGCTCCCGCCGCAATGCACCAGCCAGCCACCGTGGCCCGCTGAAGGCGCCACGCCAGGCCCACAAAGGAGGTGCCGCCCACCCCTGCGCGCTCCCTGCCGGCACGCTCGGGCAGCAGGCTGGCACCCACGTCCCGCCGCCGTCGGACCATCACCGACACGGCGCCCAGGACGGCTGCGGCAGCGAGCGGCACCAGCAGGAAAGCCAGGTCCGGGCTGGTGAACGGCCGCGTGCGCTGGCCCCAGCCGATGGGCGAGAGGAGCGACAGCCAGGCACTTGTGACGTGCAGCAGATCCGCTGACGGGGTCCCCAGCGCGTCCCCGACGCCCCGGACCAGGTAGGCCACGCCGACCAGTCCCGCGGCGGCACCGTTCGCGCTCCGTCCCGAGGGCAGGGCCTGTGCGGCCACGGCCGCAAGTGCCACAAAGAAGATGCCAACACTCCCGACGGCGGCACCCGCCGCAGCCGAACCGGCTGCGGGCAGTCCGGCCGCAATGAAGGCACCGGCCACAAAGACGGCCAGCACCAGGTTGGCCGCGGTTCCCAGCAGCAGCGTTGCCGCCAGGGAGGCGGCCCGCTGGATAGGCACCGAACCGAGGAGTTCG
This sequence comes from Pseudarthrobacter sp. NKDBFgelt, assembly GCF_046097905.1. NCBI lineage: Bacteria > Bacillati > Actinomycetota > Actinomycetes > Micrococcales > Micrococcaceae > Pseudarthrobacter > Pseudarthrobacter sp. NKDBFgelt. The sequence goes on from NZ_JBJURL010000127.1 coordinate 1,041, forward strand.
GCCCGTCCCAGCTCTTCATCCGAGCGCGTGTGCCGCACCACCAGGAAGGTGCTCATCAGGCCGGCCAGGACTGCGGTGAACGCGTAGCCCTGGAAGAACACCACCGCGCCCACGCCGGTCCCGTCCGGCAGGCCGCGGAGGAACAGGAACGCCGGATTCGCTGCCGCCAGGGTGAGGATGGCGGCCTGCGCTGCCTCATCCCCGAACTGGGTGGCGACGGCGGTGGAGGTGGCGAAACTGAGCAGGGTGATGCCCAGGATCCAGACCGGCAGCGCCACCCTGTCCCGCCGGGCCTGGAACAGGAGCAGACGCAGCACCCCGGACATCACAGCACCCCGCTGTCCGTACGCTCGCTGCTGTCCTTGCCGTTGCCGGCCCGCTGCTCTCCATTGCCGTCGCTGTAATGGCGCAGGAACAGGGACTCCAGCGACGGCGGAGCCACCGACAGGCCACTGATCCCCGGTTCCGCGATGCCGGCCAGGACAGCCCCGAGGTCCCCGGGGTCGGCGTCGAACTCCGCGGCGCTGCCGGCGATGCTCACCCCGTGGGTACCGGGCATCGCAGCCAGCCGCGCCGGATCAGCCAGCCCGGTGACGCGGAAATGGGTGCGCTGCAGGTGCCGCAGCTCGCCCAGGGTGCCCGTTTCCACGGCTGTCCCGGCGCGGATGATGGTCACCCGGTCGCAGAGCTGTTCCACTTCGCTGAGGATGTGGCTGGACAGCAAAACGGTGGCTCCATCCCGGCTGACCCGCGCAATCTGGCGCCGGAACACCGCATCCATCAACGGGTCCAGGCCGGCGCTGGGCTCATCCAGCAGGTACAGCCGCGCAGGACGGGCAAACGCCGCTATCAGGGCGACCTTCTGCCGGTTGCCCTTCGAATAGGTGCGGGCCTTCTTGCGGGGATCAAACTCGAACTCCGCGATGAGGTCGCGGCGCAGCTTGTCGTCGGCACCGCCGCGCAGGCCGGTGAGCAGATCGATAACTTCGCCGCCCGAAAGGTTCGGCCACAGGCTCACGTCGCCCGGAACGTAGGCAACGTCCCGGTGCACGCTGACCGGGTCGGCCCACGGGTCCAGCCCGAAGACGCGGGCGGTGCCCGTGGTGGGCCGGATCAGGCCCAGGAGGATCCGCAGCGTGGTGGATTTGCCGGCGCCGTTGGGACCCAGGAATCCGTGCACCTCCCCCGGCGCCACACTCAGGTTGAGGCCGTCCAGCGCCCGGGTTCTGCCGAAGTCCTTAACCAGGCCGCGGGCTTCGATAACGGGTTGTGCTGCTGCATTCATCGGCAGTCCGCTCCTTGGCTCGTCACGCGAACGCCCTTGGCGGCGCCAAGGCGTTCCGCAGGAATTGACTGCGGGCCGACCAGGCTTCCCGGCTCTCCGATCCACAGCATACAAGCGCCCGCACCGGCGTGGAAGGGCCGTACAGTACTGGCGCCGTGGCGCGTTTCCAGGGCAGCGCCGGGGCCTTCAGGCCACCAGCCTGGCCACCAGTTCGCCGCGGCTCCCAACACCCACTTTCTCGAAGAGCGACTTCAGGTGGTCATGCACAGTGTGCGGCGAGATGAACAGGTGCCGGGCGATGTCCGCCGTCGGATTACCGGACAGCACCTCCAGGCAGACCTCCTGCTCGCGTGCCGTGACGCCATACGCGGCCAGCAGCAGGGTGGCCAGGTCATGGGTGGTTGCGGGCTCCACGGTGACCACCATCTGCTCGGGATCGTCACCGGTGATCAGGCGGCTGGCCTGCAGCACCACCCAGTTGTTCCCGGCGTCGCGCATCCTGGCTCTGGCCGTACCGGACACTGCGGCGGAGGCCTGCGCCACCAGCGAGTACAGCACCATGCTGAAACGGCCCGGCAAGGCATCCTCCACCCCGGCCAGCCAGGAAACGGCGGCGGGGGTTGCCGCCCTCAGTTCCCCGTGCGGGCCGGCGATGACAATCACAGGCCCGACGGCGGCTGCCCGGGCTGGGTGCCCTGCCCTCACGGCGATCCTGGTGGCTGCCGCGAGGGTGGCTGTCACCGCAGCCAGGAACTCCACCTCGCGGTCCGTGAAGTCACGTCCGGCATCGCGGAAGATGCTGCCGACACCCCAGCAGGCATCGTCCAGCCGGAATGCCGCCCGCAGTTCGTGCTCCAGGCCCTGCGGCTTGAGCAGGTCATTGATCCGGACACTGCGGACCACCTCCCGGTGCGGGGCGTCGGACATGCGTGCGATGGGACGGGGACGCCGCAGCAGCTGGGCGAAGGTGTTCGGTTCGTTGCCCGCGTATTCAGTCTCGGCGAAGCGGGCCGAGTACTCCACGAACTCCTCTTTCCGCACCGGCCACGGCTTCCAGTTGGTGATGGACGTCATCACCAGGGTTTGGGGGTCGACGCCGGCCCAGCACCCCTGCTCGAACGGCACCGTCCGCTGCACCACGGCGAGCGCCGCAGGGTAGAGCTCCGCCAGGTTCATTCCGCTGGTGGCCAGGGCGGCGATGTCCCGCCGGGCACGCTCAGCGCGCTCCTCCCACATAGCTCCAGTATCCGCCCGGGTGGCCGCACCGCAATCCCCCAAAGTGGGGAATCCCCGAGCACCCCGGAACACCCTGGCAGGGGATGGGGAAGGTGAGCACCGGCGTCGTACTCTTCCCTCATGAACCCCGTATCCCAGCTCTTCGCGGTCCTCGCCGCCGTGGTGTACATCGCGGTATTCCCGCTGGAAAGCTTCCTGATGCACCGGCCGTGGGCGCAGAAGTTCCTGAGTACACCGCCGCGGAACGTTCCGGCCGTGATGATGTGGGCCATCCCCACCGGGTTCCGGAACCTGGTGATCGGACTGGGAGTCCTGGCGGGGGTGGCCGCGGTGAACATGGGCTACCTGGTGGTGGGCTACACCCTGGTGGTCTACTGCTGCCTGAACATGGTGCTGACCGCTCCGGCCATGTTCCTGGCGGACATGCTGGGCCACTATCCGAAGAAGGGCGACAGCATTCCGGGCACCCTGGGCGCCACCGTTCCGGCCCTGCTGGCACTGGTGACGCTGCCGTTCTGAAGCAGGGTAGCCGTGTCCGTTGACAGCATATTGCGGCGGACGTGCAATTAAAGTGGTTCCGGCAGCAGCCGAAGCCAATCCACGAAGCGGCCCCCGCTTCCGTGAGGCCGCCCAAAAATTGGAGGTCCACAATGGGACAGGCACGCGAAGTCATGGACCGTCTCACCACGGCCATGGACGAAAAAGACAAAGAGACGCTGGCCCGGTGCTACGCCGCCAACGCTGTTGCCTACACCCCCGACGAGGGGGAACTGACCGGGCGCGACGCCATCACCAACTATCTCTTCCACTTCTGGGAGTCGATGCCCGACGTCCGATACGAGCACGGTGACAGCTACGAGGCCGGGAACGTGGCCATTGACGAGGGCTTCGTCGTAGGGACAAACACCGGGCCGCTGAGCCTGCCGACCGGAGAGACAATACCGGCGACAGGGAAGCAGATCAGGGTCCGGAGCTGCGATATCGCCCGGGTCGAAGGAGGCGAAATCACGTCCCACCACTTCTACTTCGACCAGGTGGAGTTCCTGGGACAGCTCGGACTGATGCGCGAACTGACGTCGCACTGACAGGTGGAACGCCAGGACCAACCAACAAAAATGCCGTGGACACCCTGCGAGGGTATCCACGGCATCGTATTGCTGGGCGCAGATGGTCAGCGCTCGCAGGCCACGCCGTCGGAGTCGCCATCCATCCCTGGGCGGTAGCCCGGCTGGCCCCGGTACAGCGGCGCCGCTCCCGCTGCCTTGGCAGCTGCGCAGTTGGGGTAGTAAACGGACGACGGCGCCGGCGCTGCGGGAGCCGGTTCAACGGGGACAGCCTGGCGGGCTGCTGCATCCCGTGCCGTCTGCTCAGCCGCTGCCTGGGCTGCAGCTGCTTGTGCTGCCTGTTCTGCGGCAGCCTGCTGAGCCGCAGCTTGATCAGCTGCAGCCTTGTCCGCCGCAGCCTGCTCAGCAGCGGCCTGCTCAGCGGCGGCTTGCTCAGCAGCAGCCTTTTCTGCCGCAGCCTTTTCTGCTGCCGCCTTCTCGGCAACGACTCGCTGTGAATCGGCCTCAGACATCCACACCAACCGCTGGTCGCTTCCCGCAGTGCAGATGAGCGTTTGGTTGTTGTGCTTGCGCGTCTCAGCAGCCGTAGCGCAGGTGGAGTTGGCAGGGTTCGTTGCCGTTGGTGTGGGAGTTGGCGTAGCCGTTGCCGTTGCCGACTGTTCAACGGGACTGACCAGGGTTGCCTTGTCCGTATCCACGCGCGGGGCAGCGGTAGCACCAACTACGCCCGCACCCAGGATCAATGCAACAAATCCGGAAACGGCTACCAGCCCGCCGGACTTGCGGTGCGGCAGCCCCACCCAGGACCGGCGTTTGAAAAGGAATGCATAAAGCCCGGTGAGCAGGGCAGCAAGGCCAAGAATAAACAGCACCATTCCCAGCCCACCCACCAAGGCGAAGGGAATGAGCAGGAGCAGCAGCACTGCCGCCACAATCCAGAAAAGAACGGTTGGTTTCCAGCGCTGCTGCGGCTGCGCAGGAGCATATGGGTGGTTCGAATAATTGGTCATGTTTCCCCCTAGGAAATGGTGGTGATGGTGATGCACATGGGGCGTGTAATACCCCAAGCCAGTGGGTCAGCCTTCGCAGGCGACGCCGTCAGAATCGCGGTCCAGCCCGGCCCGGTAACCTGCCTGGCCGGCGAAGATCGGGGCAGCACCGGCAGCGCGGGCAGCGGCACAGTTGGCGTAGTAGGCAGGTGCCGGGGCAGCAGGGGCAGGCGCGGGAACCGCCGGTGCGGGCGCAACGGGAGCCGGAACCG
>NZ_JBJURL010000128.1:0-5769 GCF_046097905.1 Pseudarthrobacter sp. NKDBFgelt
GGCCGCTGCCGGCGCGGTGGACATTCCCGCTGTTGCCGGCGTCCTGGAGAGGGTGGTTGATCCCGTCATGGGCGGCGGCCGGCCAGTGGGCAAGATCCGGCTCGGCCCGGCGGTCTCGGCGCTTCTGGACTAGGTGCTTCCGGGCTGGGACTCCTGGACTAAACGTGTCACACGTGCTGGTCCACGATGACCGGGTTGCCGTCCGGATCAATAACAATGAAGCTCGCCGGTCCGGTTGTTCCTTCCTCCGCTTCGCTGGCGAAACTGACACCTTGGCCCTGCAGTTCCCGCTGGAGGTCACGGACATCCGTGAAGGACTCCAGCGGCCGGGCGTCCTGGTCCCAGCCGGGGTTGAAGGTCAGGGCGTTCCTCTCCAGCATTCCCTGGAAAAGTCCCACCACCGCCTGGCCGTTTTTCAGGATCAGCCAGTTCTGCGCGATGTCACCGGCAAAACGCGTGAACCCAAGTTTTTCGTAGAAAGCCGTAGAAGCGGCGATGTCCTTGACGTTGAGGCTTACTGAGAAAGCGCCGAGCTGCACGGGCCGTTCCCCTCCCTTGTGACGAGTGCTACCGATCGTACTCCCCCACCCAATTCCTTACTGCTAAGCATCCGCGGTACTCTGGTTGCCTTTGCCGCTGCATCACCACGAAAGGGGACCCGAAGAATGGCTGTAGCCCGTCGCCGGATCGACCTGAAGGAAGGCGCCGCAGCGGTGGAGGCGTGGCGCAAAGCCGCCGGACCGTCGTCGGACGTTCCTGTCCCGCGGACCATCCTGGCAACGGCGGTGCGCTACACGCTTGAGGAAGTCACTGCGCGGGCGCCGGGAAATTCGGTGGAGGTGCGGGTGCCGCCGTTCGGCGTCACCCAGTGTGTGGAAGGCCCGCGGCACACGCGCGGCACGCCGCCCAATGTCATTGAGTGCGACGCCGCCACCTGGCTCGCGATGGTGACCGGCCAGTTGGGATGGGCGGACGCGGTGGCCGCGCACAAGGTTGCCGCCTCCGGCCTCCGCGCGGACCTTTCGGCGCTGCTCCCGCTCTAACCCCAGAGTTTTTGTCCAGATATGCAGGCTTCCGGACCGCGCAACCCTGCATATCTGGACAAAAACTCACCGCTGCCATCCCTGCTTCCGCAATGCCTGCCGGACGCGCGACACCACCCACTCCGGGCCGCGTTGCATATCGATCCGGTTGATCTTCACCTGCCGCCAGCCTGCTTCGAAGACCCGCTGATCCCGGTAGGAGTCCAGGGCCTGCTGTTCCGGCAAGAGATGGTGCAGGCCCTCGTACTCCAGGCAGGTCCGGAACCGGGCGCAGCCAAGATCCGTCCATACGGGCCTTCCCAGGGCATCATCCACCCGGCAGTTTGGGGAAAACTCGGGAAGGCCGGCATCGTCCAGCATCAGGCGCAGTTTCGTTTCCGGCGGCGAGTCGACGCCGACGCGCAGCTGTTCAAGTGCTTCCCTGGTTTTGCGGATGCCATGGATCCCGTTGGCGCCCGCCACGAAGGTGCGCAGTTCGGGCAGCGGAAGCATCGGGCGCTTCGGCTCTCCGAAAGTCCTGGAGTGTTCGCTGACAATGGCGTCGCCCGCAACGATAAGGTCCTCCAACGGCAGGACCGAGCCGAGATCCACCCAGGTCCGGGCCACCGAGGTCAGCCTCAACCCGTCAATATCGATGAGGTCGCCGTCGCGGACTTTCAGCCGGTGCCCGGCGATTCCCGTCCGCCGCGGAAGCGTCCCACCCCCGCGCCTGGCAAGATGCAGGAAACGGCCGGGCTCGCGGAAATGCGCACCTGATTTCTTCCCCCAGGGAGGAGGTTCGACGAAGGCAGTCACCGGGCCGCCGTCGTCTGGCCGGAACTCAGCCCACGGCGGAAGCGGAAGCCCGAGGATCTCGGCAGCGGTAGTAAGGCTCCCGAAGGTCTCGGGATCCAGCCTGGTATGGGAGCGGACAAGGGCGGCCAGATCCGGAGGGCTCGATTTCGGCACCCGGATCCCCCTGCTCGGCCGGTGCAGGTCCCCGGCAGCGAGCCTGCTCCGGCTCAGGCCGGAGTATCCAGCCTCACCTTTGCCGAACGGCCGGTCTCCAAAATCTTCCGGGAGGGGCGACAATCTGCTCATGCTTCATTGAGTCACGCGAATCCGGGCTTCAGACAGTTATCCACAGCCCGCACCCGCTCCTACGGAGTTTTTGTCCAGATATGCAGACTTCCGATGCCTGGAACCCTGCATATGTGGACAAAAACTCGGGGGTTATGGGTGAGCCGGGGGTCAGCCGCGGCCGATGAAGGGCATCCCTGCGGCGGTGATCACCACAGACCCGATGCTGGCTGACGGCGGCATGTTGGCCATCATCAGGACCGCCCGCGCGGCGTCCTCCACGGGGAAGGTCGGCTCCACCCGGCGGCTGCCGTCTGCCTGGAGTGCCCCAGCGCCCACGCCGATGGTGTCCATGATGTCCGTCGCCGTGTTGCCGATGTCGATCTGGCCGCACGTAATCCCAAAGCCCCGCCCGTCCAGCTCAATGCTTTTGGTCAGGCCGGTCATGGCGTGCTTGGTAACGGCATAGGCCACCGTCCGGGGCCGGGGCGAGTGCGCGGAGATGGAGCCGTTGTTGATGATCCGCCCGCCCTGCGGGTCCTGCGCCTTCATGGCCCGGACCGCGGCGGCGGCGCACAGCATGGAACCCGTCAGGTTGACCGCGAGGGTGGCGTTCCAGTCCTCCAGCGAAATCTCATCCACGCTGGCCGCCGGACCGAACACTCCGGCGTTATTGAACAGCAGGTCCACCCGGCCCCACCGCCGGCGGACGGCGTCGAAAAGATGCTCGACGTCGTCCTGCCGGGTGACGTCGCAAGGCGCCACCAGCGCTTCGGGGTGGTCGTCCGCCGTCTCCTTTAGCTGCGATTCCCGGCGGCCCGCCAGCGCTACCCGGTATCCGGCGGCCAGCATCTGCCGGGCCACCTCCCGCCCGATGCCGGAACCTGCTCCGGTAACGACGGCAACCCGCGCGGCGGGAGGGGTACTGTTCACGCTGTTCTCCTTGGGATGTGGTGCTAGAGGGCGGCCGGCACGCCTGTGCTGTTCAAAGGCCAGCCTATGACGGTCTTGGGCCGCGGCGCAGCGTAGGTCCGCACCTTGGAGGTGGACAGGCGCATGCGGACCAGGGACTCGGCGATGGCCACGGCGGAGGCCACTCCGTCCACCACGGGCACTCCGGCACGCTGCCTGATCTGCTCGTCCAGCCCCGCCATGCCCCCGCAACCGAGCACAATCACCTCGGCCTTGTCCTGGCTGACGGCCAAGATTGCCTGGTTGATAATGGCTTCCACGGCGCGCTCCGGTTCCTCCTCAAGTTCAAGGACGGCCATGCCGCTGGCACGGACGGAGGCGCAGCGCGCATCGAGCCCTGCGAGCTTGAGCCGGTCCTCGATGAGCGGAACGGTCCGGTCCAGGGTGGTGACTACCGAGTACTTGTGGCCCAGGAACATGGCGGTGCTGGCGGCGGCCTCGGTGATGTCCACCACCGGGACGTCCAGGAGCTCCTGCAGCCCTTCCCGCCCGTGTTCGCCATAGCCGGCCTGCACCACGGCGTCGAACGGCTCCTGGTAGGAAGTGACGGCGTCCATCACGGCGATGGCGGCCAGGTAGCTTTCGAAGTTCCCTTCGCAGGAGTCGGCCCCGAACCGGGGTGTGATTCCCACGATCTCCGTGCCGGGTGCCGCGATGCTGCGTGCCGAAGCGGCGATGGAATCCGTCATGGACTGGGTGGTGTTGACGTTCGCAACGAGTATGCGCATCAGGGGATCCTTAGTGTTTGCTGGCGACGGCGATGGCCTCGCCGTCGCGGTCTTCGAGCCGCTGCGAGCGGTCCGCGATGAAGAAGTACACAACGGCTGCGATGCCGGCGGCGAAGAACCAGGCGAACGGTGCTGCCGCCGCCAGCGCCGGGACGAAGGCGATGAGGAGCGCCAGGACGGCCGCCGGCACCATGGCGATGATGGCCCTGGGGTTGACGCCGTTCTTGTAGTAGTAGGCACCTTCCGGCGATGCGGTGTACAGCTCGGGGACATTGACCTTGCCACGGCGGATCAGCCAGTAATCAGCCATGACGACGCCGAACAGGGGGCCGAGCAGGGCGCCGAGGCCGCCCAGGAAGTACACGATCACCAGCGGGTTGTTGTACAGGTTCCACGGCAGGATCACCAGGCCGATGACGGCGCTGACGAAGGCAGCCTTGCGGAAGTCCAGGTGTTTGGGGAACAGGTTGGTGAGGGCATAGACCGGAGCCACGAAGTTGGCCATGAGGTTGACCGCGATGGTCAGAATCAGCAAGGCCAGGCAGGCAAGGACCAGGAAGAGGGTGTTGGGGATGGTCTGGACGATGTCCGAGGGGCTCTCGATGATGGTGCCGTTGATCTTGAATTGCCCTCCCGCCATCACAACGACGATGGCGCCGAACACGAGCATGTTGATGGGAATGCCCCAGAAGTTTCCGCGGACCACGGCCTTCTTGGAGACGGCGGAGCGGGTGAAGTCGCAGAAATTCAGGACGAACGTGCCGTAGATGGAGACCCAGAGGGCGCCGCCGGCGAAGATGGTTAGCCACATTTCCGGCCCTTCGAGGGCGTTGTCCGAGGACCAGGCGATTGCGCCGCCCGCTTCCATGAAGATCCAGACGGCGATGGCGGCCATGGTGACCAGGATGATGGGGCCGGCAAAGGCCTCGTACTTGCGGATCATCTCCATACCGAAGCTCACGATGACCAGCTGGACAATCCAGAGGATGACGAAGGCGATCCACCCCAGGGTGGACAGCCCCAGGATGGAGTCCTTGTCCAGTGCTCCAAGGCCCGGGAACATGGCCACGAGCATCACGCGGAAGACGACGGATGCGAGGTAGGTCTGGATGCCGAACCACGCGACGGCAACGGCGCCGCGGAGGAGGCTGGCGATCTGGGCGCCGCGGATGCCGAAGCTGATCCTGCTCATCACCGGGAAGGGGACGCCGGTCTTAACACCCATGAATCCGGAGAGATTCAGGAGGCCGAAGAGCAGGGCAGCTCCGATGCCGAGTGCCAGCAGGATCTGCCAGCCGCCCAGTCCCAAGGCGAACAGTCCGATGGCGAAGGCGTAGTTGCCGAGGCTGTGGACATCGTTGGCCCAGAGGGTGAAGATGCTGTAGCCGGACCAGCTCCGGCCGGCGCGTTTGGTGGGGGCAAGATCGACGTTGTAAAGGGTGGGGCTGATGGCCTGGCCTGAAGCTGCGCTGGCTGATTCACAAAGAGCTTCGACGCCTGTGGCGGAGTGGGCTGAAGAGTCTGACGGCGTTGTCAGGTCAGGAGCCTTTTCGACGCCGACCGGTGGAGGGGTCTGCATGGGGATCTCCGGTTCTTGAAGGATTCGCAGTGGTGAGCGCTGGTCTGGAGGACCGGTTCTGTTATTCCACATTGCGAAAAGTAGATATTGCTAAGTGGAATAAGAGTATGACCTGGGTCACCCTATGGTCAAGGAGCCGCAGGGGTGGCAACGGTCACAATCGGTTGGCAGGCGACGGTTCGCCGCACGGGAAGTGCCGGCGTCGATTGTGCTTGACCCAGTTTCCATGGAGTAGCTAATCTCGTATGGCAATACTGTTTTCTCACAATACGAAAACATTGGCCCAGCATTCAAAGACGAAAAGAGGCTGCCGTGGCTGCAGGAGAAGATACCTCCCATATCCTCAGCGGGTTGACTAACCAGCTGCCTGATCGTGATCCGGAAGAGA
>NZ_JBJURL010000129.1:0-5543 GCF_046097905.1 Pseudarthrobacter sp. NKDBFgelt
TCGCACTGACCTATCGAGCCGGCGTCGTCCTGTACGCCGTCGTCATCTGGCTACGCCAATAAGGAGACACACCCTAGGCGCCCACGTCCCGCCGCTCCAGGGCGACGGCGGCGAATACCACCAGCGCGGCCGAGATGGCCCACAGCCATGCCGCTGCCGGCCAGTCCGCCCCGTTCGCCACCGGTGAGTTTCCGTAGGCCCAGTGGTAGGGGCTGAGGTTCAGCAGCCACTCCACGTCCTTGCTCTGCCGTCCCACCGCGTTGAACACGTACCCGAGCACCCCGACGGCGGCGCCGGCTGCCAGCCCGTGCGTGCGGCGGCCGGTGACAGCGCCAACGCAGAGGGCGGCCGTTCCGCTCAGCAGTGCCAGCCCGGCGAACAGCACGGTGGCGCCCAGCAGGTTGCCCAGCTCGATGCCCAGCTGCGCCGGCCCGTTCAGCAGCCACACCAGGGAGCAGACCACGGCCGCCAGCAGCACCACGCGCAGCAGCAGGGCAAGGGCCCGTTCCAGCACCACCTGCACCCTGCGCACCCCGTGCGCCAGGGTCAGTTCCAGCTGGCCCGACTCCTCGTCCCCGCCCACGGCCGCGGCGCCCCAGGAGACCGACGCGATGGTCATCAGGAGGAAGCCGAGGAGCCCGAACAGCGTGGCCTGCGTGTAGCCAGGGCCGGTGGCTATCTGGTCATAGTTCAGCGCCTTGGTCATCTCCGGAGGGAGGGCATCGATCATGTCCTGCATCTGCGCGCTGCCCCCGATGGACGGGTACAGCGGCAGATAGAGGAAAATCGCCGCGGCCAGGCCCAGCGCCCAACCCAGGGTGGAGCGCCAGGTGTCAAAGAAGGCCCGGCGGAACAGTGGAAGAGCCGTCACCGTGCCTCCTCCTGCGGGGCGGCGTACATCGTCAGCACTGCTTCTTCCAGGTCCGGCTCTTCCAGGACGAGGTCAGTCAGGCGGAGGGAAGCCAGCATCCTCACCAGCGGCTGGATGTCCCCGCCAATGGTGGCGGACAGCGTCGCCGTGCCGTCGGCCTCCAGCACCTCCACGTGTCCGACGCCGGGCACCCCACTGAGCAGCGCAACGGCGTCGTGCGCTGCAATGCCGGACGTGGTGAAGCGGACGCGGCGCACGGCACCTTCGCGGAGTCCGCTGACGGATTCGACGGCGATGATCCTGCCGTCCCGGAGGATGGCCACCGTGTCCGCTGTCTGCTGGACCTCGCTCAGGACGTGCGAACTGAGGAAGATGGTCTGGCCGCGGTGCCTCGCCTCGCGCACCATGGCGTGGAACTCCTGCTGGACCAGGGGGTCCAGGCCGCTGGTGGGCTCATCGAGGACCAGCAGCTCGGGCTGGTGCATGAACGCCTGCACCAAGCCCAGTTTCTGCTTGTTGCCCTTGGACAGCTTGCGGGTATGGCGGGTGAGGTCCAGTCCCAGCCGCTCCGCCAGCTGGTCCACCCGGCCCGGCGGCACCGGCCCGCTGATTGCCTCATAGTGGGCCAGCAGCGTGCGCCCCGTTACCCGGCCCGCCAGGAACAGCTCCCCGGGAAGGTAGCCGATGCGGCGCCGCAGTTCCGGGCCACCCGCCCGCGGATCCGTCCCCAGCACCCGGATGGTCCCGCTGGTGGGGCGGATGATGTCCAGCAGGCAGCGCATGGTGGTGGTCTTTCCTGCACCGTTCGGGCCGATCACACCAAAGACGGAGCCGGCCTCCACCTCGAAATCAACGCCGTGGAGCACTTCGCGGCGCCCGAATTTTTTGGTCAGGGACTTCGCTGAGATAGCGGGTGCCATCAGACCTCCTGGGTACGCACGCGCGGCGATGACCCAAGACTAGGCGCCGCCGGCTGCCCTGTACATTGCGGCTGCCCGTGTTATTCCCGATGACGCGGGGAGCGAACAAGGGGCCGCGGGCGGGACAGGCCGGCGGAGCGGCGCGTACCGTTGACCCATGGCTACCCTTGACATCACAGGTGAACAGTTCGCATCCACCATCGAAGGCAACGACATTGTCCTGGTGGATTTCTGGGCGGAATGGTGCGGGCCCTGCAAGCAGTTCGGTCCCACGTACTCGGCCGTCTCGGAGAAGCACCCGGATGTCCTCTTCACCAAGGTGGACACCGAGGCCGAGCAGCAGCTCGCCGCCGAGGCAGGCATCTCGTCCATCCCCACCCTGATGGCCTTCCGCGAAAAGGTGCTGGTATTCTCGCAGCCCGGCGCGCTGAACGCCCAGCAGCTTGAACAGGTGGTGGATGCCGTGAAGGCCCTGGACATGGAGGAAGTCCACGCCCACGTGGCACGCCAGCGGGAAGAGGCCGCCGCCGCAGCCGGTAAACCGGCCGGTCCGCAGGACGGCACGCAGATCCCGGACGCCTAAGGCTTCTACAACGCAAAATGCGGGACCTCCCACTGGGAGGTCCCGCATTTGTTGTTAAGTCGATTAGATCCGTTCCACCTTGACGGGCTCGGCCAGGAGCGCGCTCAGTGATTCGTTCAGGTCCTGCACGGCGATGCCCTTGGAGTGCTTGGCCAGGTCCTCCTCCGACGCCCACTGCTCCGTCAGGACCAGCTTCTCCTCGGTGGCTTCCGTCAGCTCGTACCGGATGCAGCCGGGTTCGTTCACCACCTCGTCGATGGCGATTTCGAGGGCCAGCTTGACGCGGTGGAATTCGCCGTCGTTGGGGATGAACGTTGCCTGCAGGTCAATGGGTGAAGTCATGGATTTCACAATACCGGCACCTGCGGACGGCTTGCGTTCTGTTGCGCGGACACCGCTTCCGCCGGTGCTTTCATTGCAGGTGGCCACTTGGTAGCGTGCCAGCATGCGCGCCTACACAGCCGGGGACACTGACGTCCCGCTGCTCCATGAAACCATCGGCCGGAACTTTGAGCGGGTGGCGGCCCGTTTCCCCTTCCACGACGCGCTGATCGAGGCGGCACCTGTTCCGGGCGCCGACGCCCGCCGCTGGAGTTACACCAAGATGAACGACGACGTCGACCGGCTCGCGCGTGCGCTCCTCGCCCTGGGCGTCGCCAAGGGTGACCGGGTGGGAATCTGGAGTCCCAACTGCGCCGAATGGACCCTCCTCCAGTACGCCACCGCCAAGGCGGGGGCCATCCTGGTCAACGTCAACCCTGCCTACCGCAGCCACGAACTGGAATTCGTGGTGCGGCAGAACGGCATGCGGATGTTGGTCACCGCCCCGTCGGACACCAACAGCGACTACGTGGGGATGGCCCGGAAGGCGCTCGCGGAGTGCCCGGACTTGCGCGAGCTGGTCTTCCTGCCCGCGCCGGCGGAGGACGGGTTCGACGCCGGCGTCCCCCTCGGTGACGCGGAGCTGACGTACGCCGAGCTGCTTCGGCGGGCGGACGACGTCGGACATGCCGGACTGCAGGCCCGGATGGCTGAACTTGACCCGCACGATCCCATCAACCTGCAATACACCTCCGGGACCACGGGCTTCCCCAAAGGGGCAACGCTCACGCACCACAACATCCTCAACAACGGGTTCTCGATCGGCGAACTGCTCGGGTACACAGAGCACGACAGGGTGGTGATCCCGGTGCCGTTCTACCACTGCTTCGGGATGGTGATCGGCAACCTGAATGCCCTCAGCCGCGGCGCTGCCACCATCATCCCGGGCCGCGGATTCAGCCCGGCCGCAGCGCTGGAGGCCGTCCAGGATTTCGGTGGGACCTCCCTGTACGGAGTGCCCACCATGTTCATCGCCGAGCTGGCGCTGCCGGACTTTGCTTCCTACGACCTGTCCAGCCTGCGCACGGGTGTCATGGCCGGCTCGCTGTGCCCCATCGAGGTGATGAACCGGGTGATGTCGGAGATGAACATGGTGGATGTGGCCATCTGCTACGGCATGACCGAAACGTCGCCGGTGTCCACCATGACCCGGCTGGGGGACAGCCTGCGGCAGCGCACCGAGACGGTGGGACGCACCATGCCCCACCTGGAAAGTAAGATCGTTGATCCCGGCTCGGGGGAGATCCTGGACCGGGGCCGGATCGGGGAGCTCTGCACCCGGGGATATGCCGTGATGAAGGGGTACTGGAACCAGCCGGACAAGACCGCCGAGGCCATCGATGCCGACGGCTGGATCCATACCGGCGACCTTGCCCGGATGGACGACGACGGGTACGTCGTCATCGAGGGCCGGATCAAGGACATGGTGATCAGGGGCGGTGAAAACATCTATCCGCGGGAGATTGAGGAGTTCCTCTTCGCCCACCCGTCGATCCAGGACGTGCAGGTCATCGGGGTGCCGGATGCCAGGTACGGCGAGGAGCTGATGGCGTGCATCATCCTCAAGCCCGGCGCCCAGCCGCTGGACGCAGGCTCGCTTGCCGAGTACTGCCGGGGGAAGCTGGCCCACTACAAGGTTCCCCGCTACGTCGAGGTCCGGGAGAGGTTCCCCATGACCGTGTCCGGGAAGGTCCGCAAGGTGGAGATGCGCCAGGAGGCCGTGGCCCGGCTGGGGTTGTGACGTCAGCGGATGTTGCGGCTGATGGCTTTCACACCCACGGCAAGGCCGACGGCGGCTGTCACCGCGGCGGCAAGCAGGCCCAGGAGGGTGTCCGTCCCGACGCTGCCCGCGAATAGTTCGCGCTCGGCGTTCACCAGGTAGGTCAGGGGGTTGAACAGGCTGGCCGTCTGCATCCAGCCGGGTCCGGCCTCGATGGGAAGCATGATGCCGGAGAGGATCATCAGCGGGAACAGCAGCGTTTGCTGGACCCCCCAGAAGATCCACTCCTTGTTCTGGGAGACGAGGGCCAGCGCATACGACAGGGCTCCGAGTCCTATCCCGAAGATCCCCAGGATGACCAGCCCGGCCACCACGTGCAGCGGGTGGAACACGAAGCCGAAGGGGATGCAGACCAGGGCGATGAGGAGCCCCTGGACCACCAGCGGCGCCCACTCCTTCAATGCCCGCCCGATCATCAGCGAGGACCTGGACAGGGGCGTTGCCAGGATGCGCTCGTAGGAGCCCGTCATGAGCTCGTACTGCAGGTTTGAACCGGTCATGGACGTTCCGAAGAGGGCGATCATCACCACCACACCCGGGAGGAACCACTGGAGCGTGGACTGTCCGCCGAACGCGGGCGCGCCCACTGCCGCGCCCAGCAACGGGCCGAACAATCCCAGGAAGACCAGCGGCTGGAGCAGCGAGAACACCAGCGAGAACGGGTCCCTGAGCGGCAGCAGCATTTCCCGCCAGAACACGTACCTGGTGTCATGCAGGACCCTGCCCAGCCCGTGCTTTTCCCGGGTGCCGGCAATGGTGCCGTGCGCGGCCATCAGCGGTTCGCTCCTTCCCGCAGGTTGCGCCCGGTCAGTTCCAGGAACACATCGTCCAGGGTGGGCGGCTTCAGCTCCAGGGACTGGGCGGGAGCGCCGGCGTCGTGCATCTCCAGCAGCAGCCCAGGCGCCAGCCGGGCACCTTCGGGGAGCCGGAGGCGGAAGCGGACAACGCCGTCGTACGAATTCAGGGAGCTGGCCGGGCACAGCCGCGTCATCCCCGTCCGGCTCAAGG